>CASERY010000027.1 GCA_949290385.1 uncultured bacterium
ATGGTCAGATACAGCATATCGTTTGTGCCCTGGCCGGCACCGAAAAGCCATTCGGCAAGACCCGCGGCATTGGCATCGTTGTCGAGGAAAACTTCCACACCAAAAGCGTTGGAGAGATAGTCGCGGATAGGTACATCCACCCAGAGTTTCATATTGCAAGGCGCCTGAATAATGCCTTTTTCAAAGTCCATGGGAGACGGGGAACCGATTCCAATTGCGCGAAGATGAGTGATTCCGGCATCTGCCAGGAGTCTTTTTCCGGCGGTAACAAGTTCCGGAAGGACCTGTTCCGGTTTTCTGTCCTTGTTGTTGACGCGGGTGGATTTAAGAATTTTTCCGTCGCTGGTTCCCAGACAAATTGCAATTTTGGTTCCGCCGATATCGAAACCCATGACAGGGAAAATGTCGTTCATGATATTTTTTCCGCTCCTGATCCTGACTACTAGGTGAATATATACTTGTATCTGTTCCTGAAAACAGAGTGTGAATCCTGTACATTTTTTTCTATTATTTTATAAATATACATTGTAAAAGTATCGAAAACAAAGTATTTTTTAGAAGAATGGCAAGTTTTTTTCTGATATGGGAGATTTTTCATGATTTTTGGCTTTTCCGGTGTTGTCGTGTTGGGTGAGACGTCATCCCTGTATGGTGAGACGTCATCCCTGTATTATGCTTTTTCGAAAAGCGATGTTCTTGGACAGGCTATCTGCATCTTCCTTTTTCTTTTTTCTATTGCAATCTGGGTGGTAATGCTTGAAAAGATCATTACTCTGCGCAGAGTGGAAAAGGAATGCGATTTTTTTATACGAACCTTTAAAGAAAAACGCAATCCATTGAGTCTCAGAGAAAAAGCCAAGATTGAATTCTGCCCGTAGGCCAGAATTTACCAGGCCGCCTGCGATCGTGTGGAATTATTCCATATTAATCCCATGGATCCGGGGCGGAGGGCGTTGAGCGATGCCGAAATCGGAGTGCTCCGCTCCACAATGGAGCAGGCAGTGGAGGAACAGCTTTTAATCCTGGACAAAAGGTCTCTTTTTCTGGCAACGGCTGTGAGTGCGAGCCCGTTCCTGGGACTGTTCGGTACGGTCTGGGGGATCACGCTTGCCTTCACAAACCTTGCGATTATGGGAAAAGCGGACATCCAGACACTGGCGCCCGGGGTTTCCGGCGCACTGCTTACAACGGTGATTGCTTTGATCGTGGCAATTCCATCCTTGGTCGGATACAACATGATTGGTGCATTTGTACGAAAACTTACGGTGAAGCTGGATAATTTCGTGGAGGAAATTGCTTCACGTCTGAAAATTGAGCAGATGGACAGCATCGCTGCAGCGGCACGCATGAGAAATGCGGCAATGTCCCGGAAGAATAACGGCCCGGTGCCTGGACAGAATTTCCAGGAGATGACACAGAATGCTGCTTCCGGAATGCAGCAGAACCAGGCATCCGTTTCTGCCGGATTCGCCGATGGGATGAACAGCACTGTAACGCAGAATCATACGCAGTCGGTTTAAGGCAGGATTGCACCGTTTTTCTCTCTGGAAAAAAGAGATCATCTGTAAAAAGAGCCCGGAGAAACATGGATCGAGGATAGCATGGCAAGACGACAGTTTACAAGAAGCACTTTTGATTCAATCAATGTAACACCGCTGATTGACACACTGTTCTTCCTTTTGATTATTTTCATGATTACAGCGCCTCTTCTGGAATACAGCATTAATGTTTCGCCTCCTTCAATGAATGCGGAAAAAATCAATGCTGATACCCAGTCTAAAACGATCAATGTCCGCTCAGACGGCGAAATCCTGCTGAATCACCAGGTCATTACCATGGACGAGCTGATTCAGATTCTCAACGGGTATAAAAATGAAGATTCTGAAACAAAAGTTTTTCTCCGGGCGGACCGTAATGTTTCCTGGGGCCGGGTTGTTCAGATCCTGAAAAGTGTCAAATCTGCCGGATTTCCCAATATTTTTCTTGTAACAACGGAAGAAACGTTCCAATAAAAATGTTTTTGTTTCGTCTTACAGAAAGGAAACGATGTCTGTGCGGATTATGGATCCGTGCAGCTGTTTGGATGCTGATCCTGATCCTGGGAGTTGCAGCGGCTGCTGCGGTTCGTTCTTATGTCCGCAGTCTGGAGGCAGAAAGAAAAGCTGGCCAGCCTGAGTCAGAGGAGGATGAACGTTTTATTCAGGCGGTGCTTGTCGTGCCTGAGGAGGCGGAAGAGATCGACCGGACGGCAGAGACGGATGCAGTGGATGACCAGAAAAAGAGATGAATGGAAAAAAGGAAACAGAACAGAATTTCTGGATGTTGAGTTCGGGAGACCTGCGTTATGCCAGATGACTTTTTATGGATGAATCGGAACTGGAACGGACAGAAACCGCATGAAAAGCGTTTTTTTATGTTCCTTCTGATTGCTGTATAGCTGGTTCATGTGCTTGTGCTTGTGGTGCCGTTTGTATATTTTACACTGAACAGGATGTGGGCACAACCTCCTCCTGTTGTTCTGGAAGTGGGACTTGCGGATGCCCCTCTGGGAGATTCTCTGGATGCCGGAGGGCAGGAAGCGCCGGAGGACAGCGAATATGCGCAGCAGGATCCGGATCTTTCTAATTCTCTGGAAGATTTCCTGTCGGAAATCGGAGATCCATAGACATCGGCCCCTCTTCCTCCGGAAAAAATGCCTGAGCAGCCTCAAATAAGGGAACCGGATACGCCTCCAGTGGTGGTACAGAAAAAAACGCCTGCCGCTGAAAAGGATCTCCCCCGGAAAACAGAGAAACCTCCTGCTCGGAAGCCTTATTTATCTGCCTCGGAAATTACGAAGAGCGGGAAACGCGTTTCCAGACAGAACCAGCGTCAGAGTCCCAGTACGAACACAGATTCTGTCGGACAGAACCGTACCCAGGGGCAACAGAATCCCGGCCGGAGCGGACGTTATGGCACAAAGGATCCGGGCCTTCAGGGAATTCTGGACCAGCAGAAACGCGATGAGTATTATGCTCAACTCAAGAATTTCATTACCCCCAGATGGAAACAGCCGTCGGCATTGTACCTGGACGGTAAGAAACCATCTGCCACCATCCGTCTTGTGATCGAGGGGAATGGCCGGATCCAGACATGTGTCATAAAACAGCGCAGCGGAAATACTGCCATGGATGAATCCATGGCGGCTCTGGTGGAGGTTTTGAAACGTTCGGTGGTGCCTGTTCCGCCCGGAGGAAAGACCGTCGAAGTGGAAGTGGTCATGGAGATAAAGTGATTTGACTGCATTGTACTGGATATTGGCACAGGATTAGTTTTTCCGGATTTTCAGAGAAGAACAATAGACGGGGCAGAATACTGAAGAATGAAAAAACTTTCTGAAATGACTCTGCAGGAACTATGGCAGCTGTTTCCCATTGTGCTGACGGAGCACCAGAGTGTCTGGTAGACATGGTTCTGCGAGGAGAAGGAAATATTGGATAATCTGCTGGCATATATTGACGGCAGAAGAATCAGTCATATCGGCAGTACGGCAGTGAAAGATATCCTTGCCAAGCCGATTATTGACATCCTTGTGGAAGTCCCGCCGGAGGAGGACATGGACCGGATTCAGATGCTTCTTACTGGAGTCGGTTACATTTGTATGAGCCGGCAAGGAAACAGGATTTCGTTCTGTAAAGGGTATACAGAAGCGGGATTTGCGGAAAAAGTATATCATCTGCATCTGCGTTGCCGGGGAGATCATCCGGAGCTGTATTTCCGGGATTATCTGAGAGATCATCCGGAAACGGCGAAAGCCTATGAACAGTTGAAAATCTCCCTGTGGAAGCGATACGAGCATGACCGCGATGGATATACGGATGCCAAAGGTAAATTTGTTCTCCACTGGACTGTGGAGGGAGAAAAATAGTACAGAGATCATTATTTATGAGTCGCTGTTTATATGACTATGGCGTGGATTCTTCCCGGATGAGAGAATGAACTTTGAATGGGAAGAACAAGGCAGATTCCAGTCTGTTGTCCTTTTGTCGTGTTATCCTGCATTTTGATAGATCTTGAACAGGATGGCGGAACCCTTGGAAATGTGGACGCATTCACCTGTCCATCAGCCATGAACATGAACAATGAGGTTATGGAATAGGCGGAATCCTTGGCGATGTGGATTAAAATATCCCGGGAAGAAGGATAGAAGGTTTTTCAGGGGTTCCCGATAATGAAATGCGTTTGAATGTCGTGTATCCTACAAAAAGCAGCATCTTTGAGTTTGCAGAAAGACCGGCAAGGGCAGAAAGGATAGGCAAAAAATTTATGACCAACAGCGAAATTCTGGAGACTGCAATGAAGCAGTCCGCTGTGGACAGCAACTGTAATGCGGAAGATTTTCTGTCTGAAAAAAATAAAATGGTGTTTTCCAGAAAAAATGCGAATGCCAGAAAATATTTGGAACTACCATTTCTCTGTGATTTCACCTCTTATGGCAGCAATATTGTAGCTTCTGTTTCAGAGACGGCTGCCGATGCAGCGTTGTGGTATATGGAGCGTTTCCCGTCAGAGCACTGCTTTGAGACACCGAATCTTTATGCTCTCATGGAAAAATTGCATCCTCTTGGAATGAACGTATGCTTCATGGCTGAATATTTTCTGCCGGATATGAACCTTATCCGGCTGCTTGAATGCGGTTATGAAATCAGAATTCTGGAGAAAGGAAGTTTTTCCGAACTGTACAGAAATGAATGGAGCAATGCCCTGTGCGGAAAACGCAGAGAACTGGACTGTCTGGCTGCGGGTGCTTTTGACGGCGGAAAACTTGTAGGACTTGCCGGGTGTTCGGCTGATTGTGGGAGCATGTGGCAGATTGGAGTGGATGTGCTTCCTGAATACCGCAGGCGGGGAATAGCCAGTGCCCTTACAAGCAGACTCGTGAAAGAGATCCTGGACAGAGGGAAGGTCCCGTTTTACTGTGCCGCCTGGTCCAACTTGAAATCGGTGCGGAATGCAATGAAATGCGGTCTGAAGCCAGCATGGGTTCAGATGACCGTCAAACCTCTGTCGTATATTTGTGCAATGAATGAAACGCCTGTCGGAAGATGAAGCAGCAGCTGTTCCGGAGCCTTATTGATTATAGAATTTGTATGATTATAGGAATGGATAATAAAAGAGCGAGAAGGAAGACGAAACGGTGATCAGGTTTGATTTCCTGAGGAAAGCCGGGTTTCGCTTTTGATGGATGGGATGTGTCTCTCTGTATGGATTTTTCCATGTCTTAGGATGATGGTCCGCAGGGAAGAAACGGTTGAAAAAAGTATATACTTCCAGTACAGAAGGATTTCTGCAAATGGATGCGGTGAGAAAAGCCTATAATCAGATATGTACTCAATGGTATGAATTCCGAAGAAAATGCAGTGTGAATGCCTGTATCGCTGAATTTGCAAAACTCTTGAAGCCCGGTTCAAAAATTCTGGATATCGGCTGTGGTACGGGGTATCCGGTGGCGGCCTGGCTGGATGGGCATGGATTTGAAGTTACCGGCATTGACATTTCAGAAAAAATGATCGAAAAAGCCAAGACTCTTTCTCTTATCCACGCCTGTTTTTTTGTGCAGGACTTCCTGGATTTGAAAACAGAAGAAAAATTTGACGCCGTGATTGCCTTTGATTCCTTGTGGCATATCGAATACAGTCGTCAGCGGGAACTTTACGGACGGGTGGCGGCATTGATGAATCCGGGTGGCTTTTTTTTGTTTACCCATGGTAAGAGAGACGGGGAAGTGACTGGAATCATGTATGAAACTGAATTTTATTACAGTGCACTGGACCGGGCGGAAGTCCATAGACTTTTAGGGGAAAGCGGTCTTGAGATCCTGTCATCCATTGAGGATTATGAAGAGGCATCAACGGGGGACAGGGAATTGCTGATTATTGCACGGAAACGAGCCTGATTGCGTTTTTATCCTTCATCCGTGTTGGGAGAGTCATTCCTGTCTGCGGTGAAGAGCGGGGGATGCTGCAGCGGATACGCATTTACAGCTTTTTTTCTTTTTCCGCTCCGGTTGATCGTTGATCTGGAAAACATGGGGGTCCCTGAAACAGCCTTTAAAAGGTTTCGACTTCAGATCAGCTCGGGAGAAAAGGGGGAGTATCTGGAGAAAATTCTCTTTCATTTTGATCCGGGATGTTTATATTTCCTTGTAGCAGCCATTCGGCTGACTTTGTAATTTGATTCAGGAGGATATGCAATTATGAAAAAAGTTCTTGTGATCTCATCAAGTCCCCGGAGAAACGGTAACTCGGATACTCTTTGCAATGCATTCATGAAAGGTGCGGAAGAGGCGGGGAACACTGTTGAAAAAATTTTTCTCGGAGACAAAAAAATTCATTACTGCACTGGTTGTGGCGTTTGTACAGAGGGCCGTCCCTGCCCGCAGAAGGACGATGCAGCTTCCATCCTTGAAAAGATGATTGCATCGGATGTCATTGTGCTTGGAACACCGGTTTATTTTTATGCCATGAGTGCGCAGCTGAAGACCCTGATTGACCGTTGTTGCGGACCTTATACAAAGATTCGTGACAAGGAGTTTTATTTTATTGCGACGGCGGCAGAGGAAGGGGGCGAATTTATTGGCCATGTGTTTGATAATCTCCAGGGATTCCTGGATTGTCTGCCGAATCCTGTTGTCAAGGGAAAGATCCTTTGCGGTGGTGTATGGAAGGCTGGAGAGGTTCAGAACAAGCCGGAATTGAAAGAGGCTTTTGAAATGGGCAGGGGCGTCTGACTCTTCGACGGTTCAGAATGAATAGGATTCCACATGGCTGGAAATGAAGATTTGGCCAGTCGGGATTATTTGGATTCACCGGATTAAAGAGTTTTGGAGAAACTGTCTTCCCTGATTTCTGCAGGAACTTTCCGCCCGGCGGATAAGACAGAGCCAGCAGGGGAGGGGTATGCAGAGAATCCAAAACTCTTTTGCTTTTTTTATGGCATAATAAAAAAATAAAAAATCTTGTTTTAGATTCACTTACGGTTGCCATTGAAAGAAATTTATTGAAAAACGATCAAAAAATAGTATATTAAAAGGTCATTTTTTTATCAGTCAGCAAGCAATGGCAATGGATGGAACTGAAAATGGAAAACTGTTTAAAAATTCTTCAGAAAACGAGTTTGCTATTATCCAAATATACTTCTCTTTTCATTATCGGAGTTGGGATTGTCACCTATTGGAGACCCGGACTTTTTGACTGGATCAGCGGAAATATGAGTATGTGGCTGCTGGGAATTATTATGTTATCCATGGGGCTGTCCCTGTCTGCTGAAGATTTCAAAATCCTTCTTGCCAGACCGCTGGACATCTTGATTGGTGCATGTGCTCAGTATACGGTTATGCCGCTGCTGGCCTATGCACTGGTGCATTTGCTTCATCTGAATCCGGGGATTGCCTGCGGACTGATTCTTGTAGGATGCTGTCCCGGAGGAGTTACAAGCAATCTGATGAGTTATCTGTGTAAGGGAGATGTGGCCTTGTCTGTGGGAATGACCACAGCATCTACAATTCTTGCACCGGTGCTGACGCCTTTCCTGGTGCTGAAACTTTCCGGACATGGGATTGAAGTCGATGCATGGGGAATGTTTCGGGATATCCTGATTGTTACGATTATTCCTGTATCGCTCGGGGTCTGCTAGAACTTTTTCTGGGCAGGAAAAAAGTCTTTTGTAGAGGCAGGCAAGCTGATGCCGGGACTTTCTGTGATCGCTTTCATGATGATTATCGGCTGTGTTGTTGCCAAGCAGGGAGAGCATTTCTTCAAATCGGGACTGGTGATTCTATTGGCCATTTTCCTGCATAATTTTCTGGGGTATGTCTTAGGTTATGCCGTGTCGGTCATTACAGGAATGAAAGGGCCGAAACGCAGGACTCTTTGTCTTGAAGTGGGCATGCAGAATGCCGGCATGGCGACCGCTCTTGCCGCCAAGCATTTCCCGACAATGCCGGAAGCAGCTCTTGCTGCCGCTGCCAGCTGTGTATGGCATTCTGTATCCGGGACATTCGTTGCTGCATTTTTCCTTTTTATGGACAGAATGCATGGCGAGAAAGAAAAAGGTCCTTCCCCGGAAAGATGATCCTGCAGACCGGTAATACTTTACTTGGACTTTTGGGATGGAAAAGCTGTCCTTTTCAAGCATCCTGTATATTATTGAGTCTTCTGAATGCCGTCTGGAGCAACCGGGCCATATCGTGTACTTTCCTGACTGAAGCTGAAAAGCCTTCTGAATGCCGTCTGGAGCAACCGGATTGGTTGTTAAATCTGTGTTGGCGTTCAATTCCAGATCCTGAAGAGGCTCATGAGAATTTATTCCTGAAAGAATTGCAGACAAAAGCCGGTTTTGAGTGCAGAATAATTCCTGTTCAGACATCCGTCTGAAGCTGTCTGACAGAAAGAAGGAAGAAATCCCCTCCTGAGATGAGATTGGAACGAATATCTGAAGTCTTCTCCTTTTGCACTCCGGCAGTTTCTTGGATCCTGAACCAATCAAATTCTTTTGCCAAATGATTTACCCGTGGAGCATATGAGTCTGAATCTTGTTTTTTTCATGCTTTTTTACCGCAATGAAGGCTGTAGACGACAGAATACTGTTCCGTCCAGAAAGGTAGTATGCACCTCTGAACTTGAGTATAAGTCTGTGGATAACAGAATGCTGTTCCGGTAAAGACAAAGCAATATCCTTTATGGATCCTCAATATAAGAAAAGAAATAACAGCAAGCCAGGATTCGGAACAAAGGGTGATGTATCCAATAAGGTTTTAAATCATTTTTTTAATAATCCCTCCTGAATCTGTAAATAATACATGTCTGGAATGCCGTCATACGGGATAGAAAAATGTATTTTGAGCATAAAAATGATTGTGAGTTCTGAATGCCGCCTGTCTATTTTTTGTAACATTAGGAATGATATAAAATAAGAAAACAAATTATAAATTTCTTATTTTTTAACATAAAACTCATCATATAAAAATATAAACTTAACAAATGATTAAAAAAAGCTTGTAAAAAAATATTTTTATCTAAAAAGTGTTGAAAATGAAAATGATTTATCTTATTTTTTCTTTTTGAAAATAAAAA
>CASERY010000028.1 GCA_949290385.1 uncultured bacterium
AGTATGTAAATCTGTCGCCACTTCAAAGGTTGACTGTGTCATATAGTTATGCTTTTAAAAATCCTATGATGAAAAACTGCCGTTCAGATCAAGTTAAAGTTCTGGGCGGCAGTTTTTTTTAGACTGTGTGATGATGGAATAGATTACACCTGTGCAGTTAGGCAGCTGGAGAGATTTTTCTGCACCTGCCCGGAAAAGTTCTTCAGATTCTCAGCAGGACGGGAACCCGTGGTTCGATTTGTTTATTCATGTTTATTGGAGCCTGCCGCATGGCAGCCTGGGGAGGGATCAGATAGCTTTTGCAGTGGATGAAGGATTTAGCGGAATATTCAATATATCCCTTCCGGATGGTTGGAAATATCCCATCCCTTCCTGTTGAAGGCTAAAATGCATACCGCACAGGTTTTTCATTTGTGATGATGTTGGGTGAAAAAAGTATCCCCTCTTGGAAACGGTCTGTTTTTTGAAAGGAGAGAGCTTGGAAATGATTCGGGAACGATGATTTTCTCCGCCAGCATGAATGGACATAAAAAAGATGAATTTGAGTCTGGCCGGGGAAAGAAAGTATTCATTCTTTGTTCATCGGAACAGGGCGTTCTATCGGGATTCCGGACAAAATGAGGGGAAAGTATGAGAGTGTGCAGGATAGACAACAAAGAAAAATGGCTGATGTAAAAATGGCCTTGCCAGTATCTGTAAGTGAATATGAAGGAGAGAAGACCACAATCCGGAATCCCACCTGATCCCGACCTTGCCAGTATCTGTAAGTGAATATGAAGGCCAGCAAAGAAAGATGACTCCAGGTAAAAACAGCAGGACGGAGAATTATTGACCCCGTATATGAAGGTCAGCAAAGAAAGGTGAAAGGTGGCAGTTCTGCATCTGATGGTTTTTTACGGCAGCTCAGTTTTTGCGCTGGATGGAAAAAGTAAAAATCCTGGATTTATTCCTATGTCAAATGCCTGCAGAATCGGGATTGGGTATGGGTGTCGGAAATCTATGGTAGAAGGGGCGGGTTGGACAACAGGAAAAAAGGAGAATGCCCGAAATCGGTGCATACTTACCGGAACGGCACTTTTTGCATATCAGAGAGTTTCATGTTTCTGCTGAGCCGCATTTTTCAGCGCATTGCAGAAGCGTGCGGAATATTCCACCATCTGCTGTTGTTCTTCAGCGGTGAACTCAGAAAGACTGTTCAAATCGATTGCCTCCATGGCACTGCAGACTTCTCTGGCAAATTCCATTCCCTGACTGGAAAGCTGGATGATTCGTTTTCTGTGGTCCTGTTTGCTTTCATAGCGGAGAAGAAATCCGCGCTTTTCCAGGTCATTGAGTATGATTGTAATGAGTTGCCGCATAACATTAATGGAATCTGCCAGTTCCGCCGGTTCCGCCCCCTGAGGATGCAGCAGCAGATACTCAATGACCCAGTAGGCATTCAGCGAGAGATTCCACTGTTTCAAAAATCCAATATATGCCTTGTCAATTTCCACCCAGAGCGCCATCCAGCGCCGCAGGAGTTCTTTTTCACTATTTTCTGAGATTTCCGGCATGAACCGTTTTCCCCCGGCAGTTTCCAAACCACAAATAACACAGCAACAGGAATAATATAACTCTTGAAACAGGCATGGCAAGCCAGATTCCATCCATTCCGAACCATTCAGGCAGAATAAAGAGGCAGAGTGGCAAAGCAAAGAAGGAATCGCCATAAATGAGCAGAGAGGCTTTTCCGATGCTGCCTGTGGATTGATAGTAAAAACCGGCTACGCGAATGACTCCCAGCAGAAGGAATGCCGTCGAACTGAGCAGGACTCCATGAGCAGCCATTTTTGCAGCATTTCCCGAGAGTCCCCCCCATTCGGGCATGCTGCTCCGGAAGGCAAAAGAGAAGAGCATCATGATAATCCCAAGAATCAGAGCCCATTTGTAGGCACGGTTTCCCATTCGGTTCTGTCGTTTGTACTGTCCGGCCCCGTGCATGTATGCGGTGAGCGGCTGAATACCCATTGCCAGCCCGGTCATCAGAAGCGACCCCAGGGACTCCAGGGCCGCAACAAGCGTGTAGGCAGCAAGACCGTCGACAGCCCCGTAGCGCAGAGCCTGCAGATTGTGCATGAACAGCATGGCTATGACGGAGAGCATGTTTCCAAAAACCGGAATTCCGGTCAGGAGAATGGCCCTGGTCTGCGGGCCTTTCAGTTTCAGAGTGTTCCAGGAATACTTCAGAGATGTTCCAGAACTCAGGAAGTATCCTGTGCCCAGCAACGCCGAAATCCCCTGACTGATTACAGTGGCATAGGCTGCACCGGGGGCACCCCAGTGAAAGTGCAGAATGAAGAGATAGTCAAGAACAATGTTGCCAATCAGTCCTACCACCAGGAGAAACATGGACAGCATCGGCCTTCCGTCATTGCGGATGATGGCAATAAAGCTTTCCATCAGCATGCAGATGACAGCCCCGCAGGTCATGATTTTTGCATAGCTTAATGCCGTGGGGAGCAGTTCCTCCTGCGCTCCAAAGAGTTTTAGAAGCGGTTCTAATGAAGGATAGAAAATTCCGAAAAGAACTGCAGCCATGAGAATGTTCAGAGTCAGCATGTTCCCGAATACGCTCTGAGCCTTGTCCATTTCTCCGGATCCTCGAAACTGAGAAATCAATACAGCTGCCCCGGAGCCGATCAGTTCACCTGCAGCTCCAAAAAGCATGATTAAAGGCCATGTAAGGGATACGGCAGCAAGTCCGTTTTTTCCTGTTCCCTGTCCAATGAAAAGGGTGTCAACAATGCTGAAGGAACCGGCAATCAGCATTCCTGTAATGGATGGCCCCGCATATTTCAGGAATAGTTTGTTTTCTCTCCGCATAAGAATCTCCACAATAATTAATAAAATAATTTTATTATAAAACAGCTTTTTTATTTTTCAAGCTCAATTCCATTTTTATGAATTTTTTCTGAAAAGGACTTGAATAATATGTTATGATTTATAAATTATTATATAAAGTTAATTATATAGAATCTAAATAAAATTAAGGGGGATGTCATGAAGAAACAGAATGCCGTTGAAATCTGGGGAAAAATGTTCGAGACAGTTCACAGGATTCGGGAACGTTATGAACAGACGAACCATGAGCGTCCTTGTCAGCAGATAACCCTTGCGCAGTATAAGGTGATGAACTGTATTCTGTTCAACCCGGGAGG
This sequence comes from uncultured bacterium, assembly GCA_949290385.1. Lineage (GTDB taxonomy): Bacteria > Verrucomicrobiota > Lentisphaeria > Victivallales > UBA1829 > CASERY01. Next base: position 3,198 of record CASERY010000028.1, read on the forward strand.
CTGTTCTGTCAAGGAACTCTCTGAAAGACTTTGTCTGACACCCGGAGCTGTTTCCCAGATCGTGGAAAAGCTGGTGAGGGAGGGGACTATGGTCCGGGCACGGGATGGAAATGACCGTCGTTCTGTAAGAATTACATTGTCTGAGAAAGGCTGGTAGCTCCATGAGCGAGTCAGCAGCGCTTTTGAAGCATTGACAAGAAAACTGCTGGATGGCGTGGAAGAAGAAAAAATCAGAATTTTTACAGAGGTTCTGGATCATCTGATTCAGAGTATGACTGGAAAGAATCAAAGGGATCAAAAGGTGGAAAAATGAAAAAGGAAATGAAGACGAAAATCATAATTCTGCTTGGCCTGACGGCATGCTGCTGCATTATGCCGGGAGCAGCAACATATGCTTCCGATGTTGTAGTGGGCGTGGCGGAGGTTACGGAAAACGAGGACGATGAAACACGCCATTATACGGGACAGGCTGTATCCAGATCGGTTGTCCATGTTGTCTCCCGCGTTTCCGGAGAAATCACGAAACTGGGTTTTGAAGACGGATCCGCTGTCCGAAAAGGCCAGATGCTTTATCGGCTTGATCCCGTCCAGTATGAAGCTGCCGTCAAAAGCGCAGAGGCCGGGGTTGCAAAATGCAAAGCGGAACTTTCTTATGCGCAAAGCAATTTTGACCGGGTGAACCTGCTGTACCAGAAACAGGCATCCAGTCTTGATTCTATGGAAAGTGCCAGATCCACCCTTGAAACAGCTCAGGCCGCACTGCTTTCTGCGGAAGCAGAACTGATCTCGGCAAAGGATGATTTGAAGAATACAGTAATTACGGCACCTATGGATGGTATCGCCGGTGTTACAGCTTTTACAGAAGGCAATTATATTTCATCCGAATCAGGGACGCTGGTAACTCTGATTCAGGTGCAGCCTGTGCGGGTTCGCTTTTCAATCAGTACCTCAGATCTGCTTGAAATGTTTGAGAATTATGAGGATCTGAAAAACAATGGAGTCGCCCGTGTGAGGCTTGCAGATGGGTCCGCATATGATGAAGCAGGAGACATCGAACTGTTGAACAACGAGGTGAACTCAAGAACAGACACAATTCAAGTTTACGCAAATTTCCCGAACAAAGACAGAAAACTGATTCCCGGCAGTACATTGTCTGTTTTATTTTCGAGAAAAAATGCGAAGCTTCTTCCGTCCGTTGTTCCGTCCGCCTTGATGCATGATGCCCAGGGCGCCTATGTCTACGTGCTGGATTCTGCGCAGAAAGTGGAAAAACGCTATGTGACTCTGGGCAATGCTACAGCTGAACAACAGCTGATTAAAGACGGTTTGCAGAAGGGGGAAACCGTCATCGTTCAGGGAACTCATAAGGCCATGCCGGGTATGACAGTGGAATAGAAACGCATTACAGAGGAATGATAAAAAATGTTTTCACGGATTTTCATTGAACGTCCTCGTCTGGCTGTCGTAATCAGTCTGGTGATGGCCCTGGCAGGAATGATCTCGCTGTATAAGTTGCCGATTGCAGAATATCCGGAAATAGCACCGCCGTCCCTGCATGTGTCGGCAAGCTATCCCGGTGCCAGTGCAGAGGTGATTGCTCAGACGGTGGCAATGCCTATTGAGAACGAGATTAACGGGGTTGATGATCTGCTTTACTTTTCATCAAGCTGCGACAACTCCGGAAATTATTCCTGTGAAGTGACATTCCAAAGCGGAGTTGATACAGACATCGCACTGGTTAACTTGCAGAATGCCGTCAAACGGGCGGAAGCCAAGCTGCCTTCAGAGGTGACTCAGAACGGCATCAGTGTGGAAAAGCGCGGCAGTGACATCCTTGCCATGTTTGCATTCCTTACAGACGGATCCCGGATGAATTTGATGGAGCTGAACAACTATGTAGATTCAAATATCAAGGATTCCGTGTGCAGAATTGCAGGTGTTTCCTCTGCGGAACTTATGTCCTCCCAGGAATACTCAATGCGCATCTGGCTTGATCCGCTCCGGATGGCCGGACTGGGTATTTCAGCGGCCGATGTTTCCTCTGCGGTGGAGTCTCAGAATATCCAGGCTGCGGCAGGGTCTGTCGGTACAGAGCACTCCAACGCGTACATGAACTATAAACTGAATGTGAAGGGCCGTCTGACCACCCCTGAAGAGTTTGGCAATATTATTGTACGGAATGATTCCGATGGAAGCATTGTCCGTCTGAAAGATCTGGCGGAAGTGGAAATCGGTTCAAGTTCCTATGCCGGGAAAAGTCTGTTCAACGGAAAGGAATCCGTCAGTCTGGCTGTTTACCGTTCTCCGGATGCCAATGCACTGGAAACCGTGAACCTGGTGAAGGCTGAACTTGACCGGTGGGAAAAACTTCTGCCGGAAGGTGTCAGTTATTCCATTGCCTACGATCCAACTGAATTCATCGGGGTTTCCATGAAGGAGATTGCAGTAACACTGGTTTCCGCACTGCTTCTGGTGGTGCTGATTACATGGTTGTTCCTTCAGGATTGGCGTGCGACACTGATTCCATCCATTGCGATTCCGGTTGCACTGCTCGGAACATTTCCGTTTCTGTACCTGCTGGATTACAGCATTAACATTCTGACGATGTTCGGTCTGATTCTGGTGATAGGGTCTCTCTGTGATGATGCCATTGTGGTGGTGGAGAACTGCCAGTCTCTGATGGAACGGGAAGGGCTTTGCCCGAAGGATGCGGCGCTCAAATGTATGTCTCAGATCACCGGAGCCATTATTGCAACGACTCTGGTGACAGTGGCCTGTTATGTCCCTCTGGCTTTTTATGGCGGAATGGTTGGGAATATTTATATGCAGTTTGCGGTGTCAATGTGCATTGCCCTCTGCCTTTCCACTGTGGTTGCCATGACGCTCAGTCCGGCCCTCTGTGCGGTGCTGCTGCGCAAGCCGGACGGTCATGTGCCGATTGTTTTCCGTCCGTTCAACCGCATTCTGGACGGAAGCCGGGGAATTTATTCATTTTTTGTAAGATTCCTGGTGCGGCGCGGGATTCTTACCATGATCCTGTTCTAGGCGGCATGCGCGGCAGCCTGGATTCTCTATGGAAAAATCGACAGCTCCTTTCTGCCTCAGGAGGACAAAGGTGAAATTCTATGCAATATTGAATTGCCTCAGGGGGCTTCCGTGGAACGGACCGATGCCGTGCTGGATGAATTCCTTGAAAAAATCGGAGACATCCGCGGGATTCGTTCCACCATGGTGATTTCCGGGAACAGTATGATGTCCGGTTCCGGAGAAAATACAGCCATGTGTATTCTGCGGTTGGATCCCTGGGATGAGCGGACGGACCCGGAATTACAACTTGACTCTGTTGTTGCCCAAATTCAAGAGAAGACCCGTACCATAGCCGATGCAAGCATTATTGCTTTTACCCCGCCTGCCATCATGGGACTGGGAATGACCGGCGGTGCCACTTTTCAGCTGTGCGGCATTGGCGATATAGATGCCGGGGAGCTTTCGGAAAATGCCCGGGCGTTTTCCATGACTCTCAGTGAAAATCCGTCGGTCCGCTATGCCATGACATCGTACAATGCGGACACGCCGCAGCTTTTCCTGGATATCAACCGGGAAAAGGCGGAGACGCTGGGAGTGGATGTCAACACCATTTTCACAACACTGCAAAGCAAGCTGGCTTCCCTGTACATCAATGACTTTACTTTTCTGGGGCACAATTATGAAGTTAAAATCCAGTCAGATCCGGGCAGTCGTGCAACTCTGAATAATGTCCGGGAAATCCAGGTCCCGAATGATTCCGGCGAAATGATTCCGCTCAGTTCTCTTGGAACGTTGCGCTACACAATCGGCCCGAGCCGGATCACACGCTTCAATAAGATGACCAGTGCAGAGTTGAATGCTCAGGCTGCGCCAGGCGTAAGTTCTCAGCATCTTTTTGATTTGGTGGAGAGTACCCAGCTGCCTGATGGATACCATGTTGAATGGACCGGCCTCAGTTATCAGGCAAAGCAAAATCAGGGGCAGATTGTTTATCTTATGGCGCTGGCGCTTCTTTTTGCCTACCTCTTCCTGGTTGGACAGTATGAAAGCTGGATGATTCCTGTCCCCGTGATGCTGACAGTCGTTTTTGCTCTGCTTGGAGCCCTGCTGGGACTGCTGATTACTGGAGAGACTATGAGCATTTATGCTCAGCTTGGGATGGTCATGCTGATCGGCCTTGCTGCCAAGAATGCCATCCTGATGGTGGAGTTTTCCAAACAGGAACGGGAAAACGGGAAAAGCATTTTTGAGGCGGCCCTGAATGGTGCCAATCTGCGCTACAGGGCTGTTCTAATGACTGCCTGGAGTTTCCTGTTCGGCGTTTTCCCGCTGGTGATTGCCACTGGTGCAGGATCAGGAAGCCGGCGGGCCATCGGCATTACGACGTTTTCCGGAATGGCCTTGGCCACATTGATTGGCATCCTTTTTACCCCGGCACTTTATGCAGTTTTTGAACGGGTTCGTGAATCGCTGAAAATGAAGTTGCATTCCAGAAACTTTATGCGGAAGAATGGTTCTGCGGAAATTCGGACGGAAACATAAATCTTTTTTCCCCTTCAGACAGGAGGAGGAAAGAAGGAGGATCATGGAGAAGGCGTTGAAGCAATTGATTTCCTTCCAACGACAGGAGGGAACACTTTATCAAGAATGTTTCCTCCCGGAAATCCTGTTTCAATTTTCGGCAGTGCAGTGAATTACCAGTCAGAGAAAGGAAGATGCAGTCCGATGGATGAGGATACAGAAGAAGAGAAGACGGCATCAAGGATTTTTCCCGTCTCTGACTGTGTCATGCCTGTCGACGCATGATGAATTCAAAAAGGGGTATTACTTGCCTGTGAGCGTTTTGGCATAGGAATAAAGACACATGGCGCAAATCATGACAGCGGCCATTAAAAAACGTCTGCACCATGCCTGGCGTCCCACCCGCGGCTCCAGATGTTCGTAGCCTAGGTGAAGCAGCCACAGTCCAATCAGAACAGAAAGAATGCCGCGGCTTGCCTGAATAATGTTTCCGAAAACGGCGCCGATGGATCCGAAGCATACAAAAAGCAGAAGAATGGCAGAATACCATGTAACCGCATAAGGAAGTGCATCCTTGCAGCGGTTGAGCTTCAGGGGATATTTGGAAAGAAAGGGCAATGAAAAGATTCCAAGGATAAAGTAGATCAGCGCGGCAACAGCGGTTGAATTGGCAATAAGGGAATCACCGTTCATTTGCAGAATGAGTTCAGCCTCAAGCATGTCGCAGACCGCATAGCAGACCAGCATGAAGATCAGCCAGAGTGCAGCTTTTCCGGTGATGCGTCCGCCCGTGAAATTCATTCCAACCGCTGAAATGGAACAGAGGATAATGGCAATCCATTGAAGAAAATGCAGGGGGGTGTCTGTGAAGCATGTTGTGATCAGGGCAAGGAAAACAATTTTCAATCCAAGCAGAGAGGATAGGCGTGAAGCCTCCAGTTCACGGAGTGTCTGGAAAAATCCATATTGTCCGGCAGCGAAGGTGAATATGCACAGAAAGATTTCCAGAAAAAATTTCCAGGTGAGCGGATAGGATGAGAACATCATTGCCGGAAGAATTGTAAATGCTGCAAAAAGTCCCATGATGAGCTGGGAATAGACAACAAGTTCAAAAGAATTCCGGTGTTTATAAATAAAAACGCGGGAGAATACATAGGATCCTGACTGCAACAGGGCGGACAGCAGTCCACTGACAATTCCGATAATCATGTCTCAGCTCAAATTTCTGGCTTCCTCCGGAAGAAACCTTTTTCCTTTTTTCTTCTTCTTTTTCTTCTGAATTTATAGGGGCTTCTTCCGAGTCTTCATCCATTTCTCCGGAGAAACGGATCAGATGCTTCAGGAGCACGAATCATTTTTTCCGGATCTTTCTGTTTCTGCAGGCGGAATATATCCTTGGAAGGAACCAGGGGCTTTCTTTCTGCATGTGATCCGGAAGGAAAGAAAAGTCTGTCGGGAGTTTTCTTTTCCCCCTGCTTTTCTCTGCAGCAGAAGGCAGGATTGGATTTTTCCAGCTGCATTGGCTGCAAAATATTTTTAATGCCTTTTAATATAGAGAGGAAAATCAGAATAACAAATACTTATTTATTTTATCCGTTATACTTGAAAGGTATAACAGGACAGGTTATAGTCTTTTTCAAAAAAAGGAGACATATTTTGGAATTCAGAGTATTGCGGTATTTTCTGGCAGCCGTTCGGGAAGGTTCCATTCTGGGTGCGGCTCGTTCCCTTCATGTTACTCAGCCCACACTTTCCCGTCAGCTGCGGGAACTGGAAGACGAGCTTGGACAGAAACTTTTAATCCGGAGCAACCGTGACGTGAGCCTGACCCCGGAAGGAAAACTCCTGCGCCGACGTGCAGAAGACGTCATGGAAATGATCCGCAGAATTGAATCCGAATTCCGGGCTATGGGCAAAGATATCCACGGAGATGTCCACATTGGAAGCAGTGAAACCGATGCCATGAAGCTGGTGGCCAGGATTATGAAAGAAGTTCATGACGAGTTCCCGGGCATACGCTATCATATTTACAGCGGGAAAACAGAGGATGTTGAAGAACAGGTGGACCGGGGTATGCTGGATTTCGGCATTCTGATTCAGCCTGTGGATATTTCCAAATACAACAGGATTTGTCTTCCGGTAAAGGATGTCTGGGGTGTCATCATGAGAAAGGACAGTCCTCTTGCGGCCAGAAAGGCGATCCGTTATGAGGATCTTTGCGGACTTCCTCTGATTTGTTCCAGACAGATTCCCCGGGAAGGTACTGGGAAAAGCGGATACCCTGAATGGTTCGGTAGAAATTTCAGTAAACTTAATGTGATTGCCACTTATAATCTTATCTATAATGCGGCGCAGATGGTTGAGGAAGGAATCGGCTACGCTGTAGGACTGGACAGAACGGTCTATACTGGCCCCCGCAGTTCTCTGTGTTTCCGTCCGCTGACTCCGAAGGTGGAATCGGACCTGGTGATTGTCTGGAAGAAGTACCAGATTTTTTCCACAGCTGCAGATCTTTTTTTAAGCCGTCTTCAGGAACGCTTTTCCGAAGGAAATCTTTCGGCTGGGACAAAGGCTTCTTCTGCAGAAAGTCCGGCGGTTCAGATTTCCTGATTTCCTGATTCCCTGAAAAAGAATATCTTGCAGAAGAAACTGCAGAAGAGGAGAAAGATGGGAAGATTTTCCTGTATGCGCTGCAGAGAGATTTGCAGGAATAAAGTCCGTAAATCTGAAGATTGAGGCTGGTTCAGATCATGCCGCTGTTTGCAGCGGAACTGAAGGACGGCATCTCTTCAGATTTTACGGATAGAAAAAGCATGGAAAAAAGCACGAAAAAAGGTCTTCTTATCCCAGCAGAGAAGATGCGTTTTCCAGAATTTTTCGTCCGGCAGTGCAGGCCGGACAGAAACACCATTTGCCGCCCTTGGCTTTGACTTCCCGTGCCTGTGCCAGCATGGCAGCCGCTTTTTCCCTGCCGAACATCTGTTCTGCCCGGGGCGATTCCTAAAATGCAATTACATGATCTATGGTGGCGACATCTTCTTTGATTTCCTGCAGAAGAGCGGACGCAGCCGCTTTTTCCTCCTGAGTTCCCAGGGCATCGAGCCACTTCCGGCCTGCTGCCTTCAGTTCGCTGCAGCAGGAAGGGGCGGAGATCATTTCCTGAACGGTTTTGACAAGTTCTTGTTTATCCATTTTTACCTCCTGAAGTAGATGGTTCTGTTTGGACTTTCGGGGAAGATCACGACTGACGGTATTTTCCGCTTCGCGCACATTTTGAAGAATGCGTCCCAGAAAGTTTTCCAGCTGTGAGATTTCCCGCATTGAAAAACCTTTGCAGGTGAGCTGGTTCATTCTGTCTGACACCTTCTGAAATTTTTCTTCCAGTGCGCGGGCTTTTGCAGTCAGCACAATGATGGTTTTGCGACGGTCATTCGGGGCTGCCTGACGTTCAATGAGTTGTTTGCGGACCATACGGTCCAGCATGCTTGTCAGGGTCGCGTTTTTTAGCCCCGTTCTATTTGCAAGTTCCTGAATAGCAATAGAATCATGATGCCATAAAGCGTACAGAATACGCCCCTGGGGCCCATTGAATTCATCGATTCCGTACTCAGCAAGAGTTTTTTCCAGAAGGCGGCTGATATGCTGTTTGATAAGGGTAATCTGCATGCCGGTTTTTGTATCCATGGAGAAGAACCTTTTGCTGAGATTTCATAAATTCTTATACAAGATATTACGATATAGTAATATTTCAAGCCTTTTTATCTTATCCCGGCATGAATTTTCACGCCGGAAGGGAAACCGAAAGGGATTGTGCACATTTTCAAGACCGTTTTTTGCTTGGATCCGAAGAGAATTTTTCTGCTGCCGGATTGGAAATCCGGCACAGCATAAGGCTTCCAGCAGATTTTTCTATGGGGCAGTCAGATTTTCCTGCGGAAGAGAAATCTCCGGAAGCATAAAACGGGACAAAATTCAGTTCTGTCCTTCAAACAAGTCTCTCATGCGTGGATAATGTATTTTCGTGTACGCCAGCGGCCGGAAAGAAAATAAGTGCCGCCGATGAAAAAAGGAGTGAAACTGGCAAGGGCACAGCCATACCAGAATCCATAGACACCGAATGCCAGAGTGAGCCCCAGAAAGAGAGACAATCCGATGCGCATGATAACGCCGTCGAGCAGCGCGACTGTCAGGTTGAGCTTGAAATTCCCGCTTCCGTTGATAAGTGAGCTCATGGGGGGTCTGAGGGCGCTTCCCGCAAAGAGGAGCAGAGCCACAGGAATATAACTGATGGAGAGCTTCAGAACTTGCGGATCATCGGTGAAGATGCCGAAGACAATGGACGGGAAAAGTACCGTTGCAATGCCCATCAGCAGAGAAATGGCAATGTTGATGGAAAAGGAAACTCTCAGAATTCGGGGAACACGGTCATATTTTTCAGCTCCGATTGCCTGTCCGATCATGGAGCTTCCGGCCGTGGAGAGCGAAACGTTGACCACATTGACCACACTGCTGACCTTGTTTCCGATTCCGGTCATGGCTGTGGCCAGAACGCCGTATGAATTGATCCATGAGTTGACAAAGAGTTTTGAAAAATCAATGGAGGCCAGCTGGAGCATCATGGGGATGCCGAGCTTCAGGAAGGGACGTAGAACTTCTCCGTCAATTGCAAAACTGCGGATTTTAAAGTCAAAGCCGAAGATCTCTCTGCGCCTGTAAAGAAAAAGAATCGCCCAGCAAAAGCTGACCGCCTGACTGATGACTGTGGCGAGTGCCACCCCGAAAATGGCCCATTTGAATACGATGACAAACAGCAGATCCAGAAGGACATTTAACATGGTCGCTATGGCAATGAAATAAAAGGGATGTTTAGAGTCTCCCATTCCGCGGAGAATGGCGCCGACTGCATTGTATCCATAAATGAAGAATAATCCGGTCAGACATACATCCGTGTAGGACTTGGTGAATGCAAAGGCTTCGCGGGGCGTATTGAGCCACGTGAGGAGAGTATTCTGGAAAAACAGACCTCCGACACTGAAAAGAATGGCACAGCCCAGAAGAAATGTGAACATGGTGCCAATGAGCCGGGAAACTTTTTCATGCTGTCCAGCTCCCGTAAACTGAGAAATAATCACCTGTCCGGCATTGGAAAAGCCCATGGCGACAAAAGACATGAAAATCAGAACATCACCGCCGATGGATACAGCGGCAAGCCCCTCTTTGCCGACAAAACGGCCGACTATAATCATATCTGTCATATTGTAGGTTGTCTGAAGCAAACTGGAAAGAAAGAGAGGTGCTGCAAACGCGAGCATGGTCCGGGTGACATTTCCGGCTGTTAGATCTTTTGCCAGAATCGTATGTTTTGTCATCTTTCAAAAACTCCTTTTTATGAGGGGAAGGACCATTCCGGGCAATGCCGGATTCATGAATCAATCGGAAGGGGCGGTCTTTTTTACCCTTCTCTTGACAAGAAAAACAGAATGGAAACAGCGCATGCTGTAAAGATGAAAAAGCCCGTACTGAACCACTCAGAATTTCTTTGCGGGTACGGGCTTTCTGATAAAAATAAGCGGAGAACGTTCAAATACAGTTACAGTCAGTATTTTTTATCCGCATAGTTGATCCAGCCGCCGGCTTTGACCAGAGCTTTGTCAAATGATCCCAGATGGAATGGATACTCTCGGGTTTCCCGGTCGTTGCTGATGGTAAGAACAGCTTTGTCGGGGTCTGCGGAACAGAATGCGTCTGTTCCAGCGAATACACGAAAGATCTCATCAATCTGTTCCGGCGGAAGCTCAATGCACATCATGCCGCAGTTGAACATATTCTGTCGGAAAATTCTAGCAAAGTTTTCTGCAATAACCAGGTTGATGTTGTTGTATTCCAGAACCCAGGGGGCATGTTCCCGCGAAGAGCCGCAGCCGAAGTTTGCCCGCGTAACAATGGCGCCTTTACCTTGGACATCCTTAGCCGGATTAAAACCGGGGAGGTTCAGGTCTTCCAGACAGTAGGGTTTCAGAGCCTCTTTGGAGAGTTCCGTAAGATATTTGGCTGGAATGATTTCATCGGTATTGATGTCGGATCTGTCCAGAAATAAGATTTTTCCACTGAGGTTTTTCATGTTTACGCGTTCCTTTCACCGTGATAGAGCGGACTGTTGGTGATCGTGCCGGCGAGAGCTGTGGCTGCGGCAGTTGCAGGACTCATCAGATGAACCATGCCGCCTTTGCCCATGCGCCCGTTGAAATTGCGGTTTGTGGTGGATGCACAGACTTCTCCGGAGGCCAGTACTCCGTTGCTCATACCGAGACACGCTCCGCATGTGGGATTGGTAACACAGAATCCTGCATCCATGAAAATGTCGATAATGCCTTCATCGAGCGCCTGCTTGAAAATGTGGGGGGTCGCAGGCGATACAATGGCGCGGATTTCCGGACTGATTTTTTTGCCCTGGAGAATTTTTGCCGCTATCCGCAAATCTTCAATGCGTCCGTTTGTGCAGGATCCAATGTAGACCTGGTCCACCCGGGTTCCTGCCAGTTCCCGGACAGGCTTCACCTGATCGGGCTTGTAGCCGAATGTTGCCACAGGTTCCAGCTGAGACGCATCGATTTCCAGAGTGGATGCATATTCCGCATCCGGATCCGCGTTCCAGCGGCTGTATTCGCGGAGGGCATCTTCCTTCGTTTTGAACTCATCCTTGATGAAGGGCCAGAGATATTCCACGGTGGTCATGTCGGCCGGACAGATACCGGATGTGGCTCCGGCTTCAATGGCCATGTTGCTGAGTGTCATCCTGGCTTCCATGGACATGGAGTCGATGGTACTTCCGCAGAATTCGATGACTTTGCCGGTGGCTCCGTTGACTGTGAGTTTTTGAATGATGGTCAGAATCAAGTCCTTGGCATAGACGCCGTCCGGGAGTTTTCCGTTGACTCTGATCTGGATGGTTTCCGGATCATGGAAGGCACAGACCCCTTTGAGAATTCCCAGTTCAAGGTCAGTGGTTCCGACTCCGGCCGCGAAACAGCAGAAGGCTGAATGCGTGCAGGTATGGGAATCCCCCATGATAATCGTGTATCCGGGGCGGCAGAAGCCCTTTTCCGGGAAAATGGCATGACATACACCGTTGCGTCCGATATCGTAGAAATCCTGAATATGATTGCGGCGTGCCCAGTCGCGGAGGACTTTCCCCTGTTCTGCAGTTTTGGAATCCTTTGCGGGGGAGACGTGATCGATCACAGCTTTGATTTTAGCCGGGTCAAAAACGCGGTCCATGCCGCGGGCGCAGAGGTCGTTGATGGCAATGGGCGTGGTAATTTCATGACAGAAAACCCGGTCCAGCGAAAGAACGGAAATTCCGGGTTCCGGAACATCCACGCGGTGGGCGTCAAAAATTTTTTGAGCAGTCGTTTTACCCATAATGAATAATCTCCTGATGGTTGAAACAATGCCGTAAATATATCTCATAAAATTAATTTTGTCAATGCCTTTGTATCTGCTGCACGGCGTATGACGTACCTGCAGGCACTTGGATTTATCCTTGAAACGGGATCCGTCCTGAAACAGAAAGGCGATGCCCTTCAGCCAAGAGCCAGGGCACGTCTGCAGATATGCCTCTGGGGATAATCATTAAAACGGAATTCGTGCAGTACTCTCGGTAATCCTGTACTGCAGGGAAAAATGGCAACGCTTTCCGGGTTTTAACAAAGTACAATTCATGGAACTGTACCGATTCCGAAGTCAAAAATGGATGAGGTTTCTGTCCGAGTTCAGGGGGCGGTGCAGAGTGGAGAAGGGATACGAGAAGGAATACTGCGAAAAACAGAAAATATTTTAGAAAATTCTTGTATTTTTACGAAAAAAGAGTTATACTGATGTACTTTAAAAATTTCTGAAGATGGAAATTTTATCATGGAAACGACGAAAGCCGGAGTTTAAGATGAGTGAACAATTTGTGAAGTATGCCAGGATCAAACCCGTTGAACTGAAAAACAGACAATGGATCGATCGCGAACTAGACCACGCACCTGTCTGGTGTTCCGTGGACCTCCGCGACGGGAATCAGGCTCTTCCGCTACCCATGAATCCGGAGAAAAAACTGAATTACTTCCGTCTCCTGTGCCAGGTTGGATTCAAGGAAATTGAAGTTTCTTTCCCTTCTGCATCACATGATGATTTCGTCTTTGTGCGCAACCTCGTGGAAAACCATGAGATTCCCGATGATGTCAGAATTTCCGTGCTGACACAGGCAAGAGAGTCCCTGATTCAAAAAACAGTGGAATCGCTGAAAGGCTTGGAGCGAGGTATTCTGCATTTGTACGTGGCCACTTCGGACCTGCACTCTAAATTTGTTTTCCACAAGACGCGCGAAGAAGTGATTCAAATGGCTGTGGACGGCACTAAAATGGTCATGAAATACTTGAAAGAGGCCGGACTCTGGGGAAAAATTGCTTATGAATTCTCCCCGGAAGAGTTTACGGACAGCGATGTGCATTATGTTGTGGAAGTTTGCAAGGCGGTCAAGGAGACCTGGGGCCCATCCCGGAAGGAAGACTTTATTGTAAATCTGCCGGCCACAGTGGAGCGGCGCCTCTGTTTCCACTATGCGGACATGATAGAACTTTTCTGCCGTGAATACCCGTATCTGGATGAGACTACAATCAGCGTTCATTCCCACAACGATCAGGGAACTGCGGTGGCTTCTACCGAAATGACGCTCCTGGCCGGGGCGGAACGCGTGGAAGGTACTTTATTCGGACATGGCGAGAGAACCGGCAATGTGGATATTGTGACCCTTGCCCTGAATATGATGTATCATGGAATTGATCCGAAACTGGATTTCAGCAATCTGCCGGATGTGGTGCGCATTGTGGAAAAATCCACCGGAATGGAAGTGCATCCGCGTCATCCGTATGCCGGATTGCTGGCGTTTACGGCGTTTTCGGGATCTCACCAGGATGCGATCCGGAAAGGGCTGGAATGCAGGGAGCAGGCATCTGAATACTTTAAAGTAGGGTGGAAAGTACCTTATCTGCATATCGATCCGGAGGATGTGGGACGCAAGTATGAGCGTCTGATCCGGATTAACAGTCAGTCCGGGAAGGGCGGAGTGGCTTATGTACTGGAACATACATACGGCATTTATCCTCCGAAAAATATGCATCCGGCAATTGGAGCGGTTGTCCAGGCTGAGGCAGACCGCAAGGGCGGAGAATTCAGCGCGGAAGATCTGATTGCGCTTTTCAATGAGAACTTTGTGAATCTGAAGGGCGTGTTTGAATTCCAGAGAATTGCTGTGAAGCCGAACCACCATGTGCAGCCGGACGAGCACGGACAGGTTCCGACGGAAGTAACCGTATACTTGAAATACAAAGGAAAGGAAATGGAGATTTCCGGATCCGGAAATGGTCCGCTTTCCGCAACGGTGCGCGCAATTCGCGACAATGCAAAGCTGTGTGACTTCATTCTGGAAGATTATACGGAACAGACGATGGGAGCCAATGCTGACGCACAGGCCATGGCATTTGTAGGTATCCGCGGGAAGGGTGCTGATAAGCAGATTTACTACGGAGCCGGTCATCATGCAGATATTGGTCAGGCGGCATTGCTGGCTTTGTTCTCTGCATTGAATTTTGCATTGAGCCGGAATCCGAAGGCGTTGGATTAATCTGCTTGAGTTGTGCTGGCTCTGTCATCGGGGCCGGCGGATTGTGACAGATTCGGACAGAGGCGCCGAAATGCAGAAATGAAAGAAAAAATTCAAATACCAAAATGGTTATTGATGGAGTTGGAAATATGGCAAACAAAACCTATAAGATTGCGGTCCTCCCCGGAGATGGGACAGGTCCTGAAGTGATTGCTGAAGGAGTAAAAGTCCTGAAAGCAGCTGCAAAGAAATTCAATTTTGATCTGGAATTTGATACGTATGACTGGGGTGGTGAACGCTATCTGCGTACTGGCAATGTCCTGCCGGATGATGCCTGCGACATTCTCCGCAACTATCATGCCATCTATCTTGGAGCCATTGGCCATCCGCAGGTGAAGCCCGGCATTCTTGAGAAAGGAATTCTTCTGAAGCTTCGTTTTGGATTGGATCAGTATATCAACCTGAGACCGATTAAGCTGTTTCCTGGAGTTGAATCCCCGCTGGCTGGAAAGACGGCAGAGGATATTGACTATGTGGTTGTGCGTGAGAATTCCGGGGATGTTTATACAGGATTGGGCGGTTCTGCCATGACCGGCACTGCGGATGAGGTCTGTGTACAGAACATGGTCTATACGAGACATCAGGTGGACCGTTGCCTTCGCTTTGCTTTTGAGCTTGCCAAAAAGCGTCACAGCAAGGAAAACCCCTGGAGAGGACTTTCTGAAGAGGACAAGCAGAAAGGATATACTGCCCAGTTGACCATGTGCGGCAAAAGCAATGTTCTGACGTATGTGTTTGACATGTGGGACAGAGCAATTGCCGAAATGAGCAAAGAGTATCCCATGGTCAAGACTGCCTATTGCCATGTCGATGCAACCTGCATGTGGATGGTGAAGAGTCCCGAATGGTTTGATGTCATTGTAACGACGAATATGTTTGGAGACATTATTACAGACTTGGCTGCGATCACATCCGGCGGTATGGGTATTTCCGCTGGCGGCAATCTGAATCCGGAAGGTGTAAGCATGTTTGAGCCGATTGGCGGATCTGCGCCGAAGTATACAGGCAAAAATGTGATTAATCCGTGTGCTGCTATTCTGGCTGGTGCCATGATGCTGGAATATCTGGGTGAAAAGGAAGCCGGAAAAGCCATTGAGAATGCTGTTGCGTTCTGCACGGAGCACAAGCTGAAATCTCTTTCAGCGGGCAAGATGGGATATTCCACAACTGAGGTCGGCGATCTGGTTGCAGAGAATCTCTGATTTTGGAGAGAATGCCTGTTTTCCTTTGAAGAGGCAGGATAGAAGACGAGATTTGCAACTTTGAGAAACCTCTCTCTGTTCATAAAATGCCTCTGGGAAACGGGTATTCCCATGTGTAGCAATATGCGATTGAAAGAGTCTGACGCTTCTGAATAGACAGAAGCATCGGGCTCTTTTTTTTATGCGTCCGTGGATGGAGAAAGATTGCCTGGAAAAGTTTTTGAAACTTGAGAATAATTCGACAAGGGGATAAATCGTTTTTGAATGGGGAGAGATTGCCTGTTCCAGTCTGAGTAAGACAATGGAATGGTTCTTTGAGTGCCACTGGAGGGGGTCTTCTTTCCCATTATTTTCAGCGGCTGGGAAAACGAGCGGCAGAAGACTGTTTGCGTAAGAATTGAATAAATGTGCTTTCCCGGAGCGGAGGACAAATACAATTTCTGTTATCAGTCGATTGTTCAGGCTGAACTGCTGCTGGAGATTGAATCAAAGGTGTTGTCAGGAAAAACTTCAGGCTTTTTGATGAAATGAGCTTGATTTTTGACTCCGCAGAGATATATTATAGACATTGTAAGTGTTCTTTTGATGATTCCCCAGAGAACAGGGGAAAATTGAAAGGGCGTTTAGCTCAGTTGGTTAGAGCGTCACGTTTACACCGTGAATGTCGGGGGTTCGAGTCCCTCAACGCCCACCATTTTAGGATGAATACGGGATTCTGAACTGTTTTATACAGATTGGAATCCCGTTTTTGTTTTTACTGTGAAAAAACAATTGATTCTATGCGAGAACGAAAGATCTTTTGAGGGAAAAAAGCTCGATAGAATATGCGAGAAAGAAAAACCTTTTGAGGAAAGGTCCTTTCCTTCTCGCGCACTTCCTTTTCCAAACCTTTTTGGATCATCTTTTCCCTTCGCAGAAAAAGATTGAAGATACTTTTCAGTAGATTTACTGGCAGGTATTTGGATATGTGGCATGGATTACAACAGATTCTATGTAAGAAAGAGACACTTTTCTTCAAGATGAAAAGGCTTGAGATTCTATGCAAGAACGAAAATCCCCTTTTAAGGAAAGGTTCTTTTTTTCTCTTACTCTTTTTTCAAGTTGTTGCAATATTTATTTCTCTGGTAGAAGACGGGAAAATATTGCTGAAAATATGACAGTATTTTATTCTTTTATTATTTCTACAGAATTTGATGCTGAAAAATCGTTTGATTCTGAAGACGGATATTGTCTGCTTTCAAGATATTCATTCAGCTGAGAGGAATCGGCTCCGGCCTGCAGGGCATCTACATAATATCCGGTGATTTGAGGCCCTATGGAGATCTTGAGGGTTCCTTCAGAATATGCTTTCCCGGATGGAGAATCTTCATTCAGGGTTTCATGGATATCTCCTTGTCCACTTCCGGTCATCTCGATGGTTGTATTTTCCCTGGCGGTTGCTGACAGAATTTTTCCATAACGAAAAATCACTCCGAAATTACCATGATCGGGTCTTATGGAGGTTTCGAAGCCTATACCGTCACTGTATTGGATGGCGTTGTGTCCACAGCCGGTCAGACAGAAATGAGCAAAGCAGAAGAAGGCGGAATAAACAATGAACTGAAAAATTTTCATTTTTATCTCCAGTTTTAAGAGGTGAATGTATTTAAGTTTTTGCCTGAATTGTCCGTAATGCAATAAGGGATTCCTGGAGAATTGAATTGCGTCAAAGAGTAATTTCATATTTTTATGAACTTCATAGCTGGAACAGATGCTTCATAAAAACAAAGATCAAAACATATAAAACCCAAAGATACCTGTTTTTTGAAATACTGTTTTATAAAAATCAATAAAATATTGTATTATTATTTTGTATTTATGAAAAATGAACAGTATATTATGTAAAGTAAAAAAATAGATAATTAAAAATATAACTATTTAAATATTATGATTTGTTTGAAATGATAGTTAAAAATATGAGAATTATATTAGAAGGTTGATTTTTTTTGAATAATCCTGAAAAGTGATATTTGCAAGGCTTGGATTTTATAGTCTAAACTTATATCCTATAGAGGTGATACTAAGTATTGAAACTGATTCTTGCCGTTTGCAATTTCATAGAACTGTAAAGTTCTTTGCCAAACAGCAAATGGCATCGGAACAATACAATCAAGAGAACTTAATATAAAAAAGGTGGAACTCGTTATGAAAGGATCTGAAACAAAACTCGTTTCTTATATGCAAGGATCTGATAAGCGCTTTATCATTCCCGTGTATCAGAGAAATTATGATTGGAAAACAGAGAACTGCAAGCAATTATTTGATGACTTAATTAAAGTTGTAAAACGCAGACAAAACAGTCATTTTTTTGGCAGTATTGTATCTGTCCATAATGATGGAGAATTCAATGAATATCTTGTCATTGACGGACAGCAGCGTTTAACCACAATTTCATTGCTTCTTCTGGCAATGTACAAACTGATGAAAAACGGCATTCTTATACCAGTAAAAGCAAATTTGGCAGAAAAAATTTACAAGACCTATTTGATTGATGAATGGCAGGATGATGATACAAGAATAAAATTGAAACCTGTAAAAAATGACCGAAATGCTTTTAGAAAATTATTTGATGAAGAGTCTGAATATCTCCCGGATTCCAACCTGACAATTAATTATAATTATTTCTATTCAAGAATTCAGAATAAAGAAGTTACCTTAGATGAACTTTATGACGCTGTTACAAAGCTGGAGATTATCAATATTACATTGAACCAGGATGATAATCCTCAGCTGATCTTTGAAAGTTTAAACTCCACTGGTGTTGCTCTGAGTGAAGGAGATAAAATCAGAAATTTTATTCTCATGGGGCTGTCCGCCAGACAACAGAATGATTTCTATGAGAAATACTGGCATAAAATTGAGCTGTGCACAGATTATAATGTGAGCATGTTTATTCGTGACTATCTCAGGGTAAAGCAGCAGTCGATCAATGCTATGAGTATGGTATATTTTTCGTTCAAGGCTTTTGTAGAGGAAAGCGGAACTGAAATTGAAGCGCTGTTACAGGATCTCCTGAATTATGCAAAATGGTATGAAACCCTGCTTAAGGGGAATACTGCAGACAAAGAGTTGAACTCATGTATTTATCGTTTAAATCGGCTCGAAACGACTGTAATAAGACCATTCTTCCTTGAAGTCTTGCGCTTGCAATCCGCCAACAAAATTTCGCTGGATGACGTCAAAGAAATTTTTCTTTATACAGAAAGTTATCTTTTCCGGAGAACAATCTGTAATATTCCAACGAATGGATTGAATGGGATATTCCTGATGCTGCATCGTGAAATCATTCGATATGACGGTACAGAATCAAGCTATGTGAATAAATTTAAATATGCTCTGCTTTCAAAATCAGATCGTGGCAAATTCCCTGATAATACCGAATTCGTGGAGGCATTTAGAGCTCGTCATGTTTACCAGATGAACCGTAAAAATAAAATCTATATACTTGAGCGGCTCGAAAATTATGGTACAGTTGAAGCTCAGAATGTTTACAGCCAGTTTGATAACGGGACCTATTCTATTGAACACATTATGCCACAACATCTTACTCCGGCATGGATCAAGGAGCTGGGAGAAAACTATAAAGAAATTTATGACAAGTGGCTGCACCGTATTGCCAATCTGACTCTGACAGGGTATAATGCAGAATACAGCAATAAACCCTTTATGGAAAAACGGAATGTGAAAAACGGTTTTGCTTCAAGCCATCTCTATCTGAATAACTGGATAAGCAAGCAGGAGCATTGGGGCCTTGCTGAACTGGAAGCTCGCAGCAGGATTTTGGAGGAACGAGCATTAGCTATATGGTCTCTTCCTGTAACGGAATTCAAGCCGGTGGAGAAACAAATGGATTGTTATGCGCTGGATGATGATATTGATTTTAACGGTCGCAGTCTTATTCAGTTCAGTTATAAGAATACAGTACATGGTGTTGGAAGCTGGATTGGCATGGTGGAAGAAGTTTTAAAAATTCTTCATGCGGAGGATCGGTCTGTTTTGGTTAAACTTGCATATTCCGAAGGGGAGGGAAGTGATTTAGCAGCTTATGTAAGTAATCGGGCGGAGGCCTTGAGGAATGCGCTTCAAATAGACAACGACATTTTTATTGAAAAAAGTAACAGTACATCTACAAAAATTTCCATGCTGCGTAAACTTTTTAAGGCTTATGGAGCCAATGAGGAAGACTTGGTATTCTATCTTAAAAAGTAACAATTGACAGCTTATACAGTAAAATTAGAAAGATCTGATTTTTTATCGGGAAATCTTTTCCCGTTGAGGGAAAAGATGATGTAAAAAGGTTTGGAAAAGGAAGAGCGCGAGAAGGAAAGAACCTTTCCTCAAAAGGTTTTTCTTTCTCGCATATTCTATCAATCTATTTTCATTAGAGTTTTTTCCCTTCTCGCATATTCTATCAATCTTTTTCCCATTAGAG
>CASERY010000029.1 GCA_949290385.1 uncultured bacterium
GGAAGAAAAGTTTTCTCTTGAGTCCGGAGAAAATGCACTGTTCCCGGTCTTATTTGACAGACTTGCCCGCAGAAAACATTCTGTGATTATTGTCGCAGAAGGTGCCGGACAGGATTTGATTGCCGGTGAACGCGAAATGGACAAATCAGGGAATGTCCTGAATAAGAATATCGGTGAATTCCTGAAAATGAAAATCAAGGAATATGCCAAAAAAATCGGTATGGAAGTTAACATCAAGTATTTCGACCCGACTTATCAGATTCGTGCAATTCCGGCAAATGGAACAGATGCGGTGTTTTGTTATCTGCTTGCGCAGAATGCAGTCCATGCAGCCATGGCTGGTCGTACCGATATGGTAGTTGGCCATTGGAGTGACAACTTTACCCATGTTCCTATTGCGATGGCTGTCCGTGAGCGTAAGAAAATTGACCCTGAGGGGTCTCTCTGGAGAAGCATTCGCCTGAATACCTGGCACTAAAAAAATATGCAGGCTGTTTTTACATGTGAGATTACGGCATTCTGCTCAGGTAAAACATGTTCTGAAATAAACTGGTTCCTCTTGTCTCCGGGAAGGGAAAGAGGAGCCGTTTTTTATTTTTATGAAGATTTTTTCTCTCTAAAGATATTGTGTCCATCTATTCTTGAGGTAAAGGTGCTCGGATTCTTATTGATGGAGAACTTGCCGAGCTGAGAATTTATAGCTCGGTTATACAAAGAAATGATTTGCGAGAAGAAAACAATTTTTTCCAAACAAGGTATTTTTTTCTCTCTTATTTCATGATTTTTATATTTCTGCCGCATTAATTATCTATTTTTATAAAATGGTTTCTATTTTGAGATTCGCTATAAAAAAGTCTCAATAGAATCGAATATACAAACCGGGAACGATTTTGTAATTGTTTTCTGGGCGATACACTCTTTTATTTTTCCCTCCAGATTTTTCATATCAAACCTTTTCTCAGCATTTGTTGAACTCAGAACATTGGAATCATTCTTGTGATTACAGTTTTGAAAATAGAAAAAACGCGGTTCAGAAACATCTGAACCGCGTATAAACAATGCAATAATATCTTTCTGAAATTGATCAGTCAGAAATTATTTATCATAGGCATGGCCCTAGGAGCCAAGAACATCCACGATTTTGTGAATATACAGAGCTTTCATTCTATCGCGGGCAGGGCCAAGATACTTTCTGGGATCGAACTCAGCCGGTTTTTCCTTGAAGACCTTACGAATGCCAGCTGTCATGGCAAGACGGGAGTCAGAGTCGATATTGATCTTGCAAACAGCAGATTTTGCAGCTTCACGAAGCTGTTCTTCCGGAATACCGACAGCAGCCTTGAGAGCTCCACCATTGGCATTGATAATGTCAACTTCTTCCTGCGGAACAGAAGAGGATCCGTGAAGAACAATGGGGAAGCCGGGCAGTTTCTTTTCGATAGCTTTAAGAACATCAAAAGCCAGCGGGGGCGGAACAAGGCGTCCAGTCTTGGGATCCACAGTGCACTGTTCCGGCTTGAATTTATAGGCACCATGAGATGTACCGATGGAAATGGCAAGCGAATCGACACCGGTCTTGGTTACGAAATCCACGACTTCTTCCGGCTTTGTGTAGTGGGATTCTTCGGAGGATACTTCATCTTCCACACCAGCAAGAACGCCGAGTTCACCTTCTACGGTAACATCAAATTTATGGGCGTAGTCCACAACTTTTTTGGTGAGTGCTACATTTTCGTCATAGGGGAGAGAAGAACCGTCGATCATAACAGAGGAGAATCCGAAGTCAATGCAGGACTTGCAGAGTTCAAAACTGTCGCCATGGTCGAGGTGAAGCACAATCGGCACAGGACCTTTGCCATTGCTGATTTCTCTGGAATATTCCACTGCACCCTGGGCCATATAGCGGAGCAGTGTCTGATTTGCGTACTGACGTGCGCCTTTGGAAACCTGCAGAATCACGGGAGACTACGTTTCAGTAGCAGCCTGAATGATTGCCTGAAGCTGTTCCATATTGTTGAAATTGAAAGCCGGGATGGCATAACCACCTTTGATGGCTTTCTAAAACATGTCTCTGGTGTTAACCAGACCGAGATCCTTATAGCTCACTGCCATGATGAAGACCTTTCGTTGATTTTTTTCGGGTTGAAATGAAAAATCTTATTTTATCTCCAATATAACCTGACTTTGAAGGAAAACAAGTCTGGCAAATGGAAATCATCTTTTTTTCAATTGAATTCAGCTGCAGGCAGGATTTATTTGTGTTTGTGTCTTGAGAGATGGATATTTGAAGGATAAAAGAAAACAAGGCGGATAATTTTTTTGAAGATCTTATAAGGCAACTTCTTTGAATAAGAAGATTTATGCGGATGGAAATTTTATGAGTGGATTGGCTGTGTTGAAGATTTTTGAAAAAAGATGAATCGTAAAGAATAAATCGTAATGAGAGAAAAAATCTTTATCTGAGGGGTTCAAAAATATTCCTGCTGGACCTGTCTCGAAGCTGATTTATAATGGATGATTCTGAGTTCTGAAAAATGCAGATATTTCATGGGGCTTTGTTTTGATAAGGCAGAAGCGGAAAGGAACGCTGTTTGTTTCATTGGTAAAAGACTTGATTCTTGCTCCTCTGAACGGTATATTATAATGTTTTTTTAATCTTGAAATGTCTAAAAACAACCAAGAAGGCAAAAGAATCATGGAAATCTCTGCATTGCAGGCTGCACGCAAGGCTTATCAGCCGAAACTTCCCGCGGCTTTGAAAAAAGGCGCATCTGTCAAAGTGGCAAAAGGCGCCAATCTTCCGGCATTCGCGGATGCTGAAAAAATCGCGGCTCTTTTCCCCTCCACAAGCAATATGCCGGACCTGAAATTCTCTGCCGGCGAAGGTGAAAAACTTGCAAAACCCATCCATGTGGGTGTTATTCTTTCCGGCGGCCAGGCGCCTGGCGGACACAATGTGATCGCAGGCTTGTATGACGGAATCAAATCGCTGAACGCAGGATCCAAACTTTTCGGATTCAAAGGTGGTCCGAGCGGACTGGTGGATAATGATTATGTCGAGATTACAGATGAATTCATGGATGCCTACCGTAATACAGGCGGCTTTGACATGATTGGTTCCGGAAGAACTAAACTTGAACAAGTTGAACAGTTTGAATAGGCACGGAAAAATTGTGAGGCCCTGGGAATTTCAGCCCTTGTAATTATCGGCGGCGATGATTCCAACACAAATGCCTGTCTCCTGGCTGAATATTACAAGGCGCAGGGAGCGCCGATTCAGGTTATTGGATGTCCGAAAACAATTGACGGAGACCTGAAAAACAGTTTCATTGAAACTTCTTTCGGGTTTGATACTGCTTCCAAGGTCTACAGTGAGGTCATTGGCAACATTGCACGCGATGCCAATTCAGCAAAGAAATACTGGCACTTCATCAAACTTATGGGCCGTTCTGCTTCCCATATCACCTTGGAATGTGTTCTGAAAACTCATGTGAATCTGGCTTTGATTTCTGAAGAAGTCGCAGAAAAGAAACAGACTCTCGGCCAGATTGTGGATCAGATTGCGGAAATGGTTGCTGCCCGTGCGGCAAACAAGGAAAACTTCGGTGTTATTCTGATCCCGGAAGGACTGATTGAATTTATCCCGGAAATGCGCGTGCTGATTTCCGAGCTTAACGATGCTCTGGCCAAGAATGCGGATGCGGTTGCGAAAATAACGGATAAAACGGAGAAAATTGCGTTTATTTCCAGCTTGCTGACACCGGCTTCAGCCGCTGTGTTCAATGTCCTTCCGGAACAGATTAAGCTTCAGCTTTCCAATGACCGTGACCCGCATGGAAATGTTCAGGTTTCTTTGATTGAGACGGAAAAACTGCTGGTCGAACTGGTTAAAAACAAACTTGCAGAAATGAAGAAGGCCGGTACCTATACTGGAAAATTCTCTGCCCTGACGCATTTCTTCGGTTATGAAGGCCGCTGCTCCGCTCCGTCTAACTTCGATGCAGACTATTGTTACAGCCTTGGTTATAATGCTGCCGCTATTATCGGCACTGGGGCCACCGCCTACATGTCTTACATCAGCGGACTGGTCAAACCTGCGGATGAATGGTCTGCAGGGGCTGTTCCTCTGACTGCCATGATGAATGTTGAGCATCGTCATGGAGCGGATAAGCCTGTGATTAAAAAGGCTTTGGTGGAGTTAAATGGAAAACCGTTTAAAGCCTATGCTGCAAAACGTGCTCAGTGGGCGGTTGAAACCTCCTATGTATATCCGGGTCCGATTCAGTACTACGGACCGTCGGAAGTCTGTGACGCCACAACTGTGACGCTTCAGCTTGAACAGAACTGATGAAAAAATAAGCGGTGATAGGATGCCCGAAGTGAAAACGGATGGAATTGATGTGGGCAAAGTTGCAGAACTTGCACGTCTGCAACTGAAGCCTGAACTGAAGGAAAAACTCCAGCATGAGATGGAAGCGATTGTTGGATATGTGGAAATGCTTTCCGAATTGAACGTGGACGGCATCGAGCCCACTGCCCACGCCGTTGAACGGGTCAATGTCATTCGGGATGATGTCGCAGAACTAGTCTTTACCCGCGAGCAGATGCTTGCCAATGCACCGGATACAATCGACGGGGAACTCATCCGGGTTCCCCAGGTTCTTCCAGGGGAGGGTATGGCATAAGATGAACTGTGTATCTCTTTCTTTGCGGGAGGCTTCAGAACTTCTGGCCTCCGGCCGGATGACTTCTGTGGATATGTGTCGGGCTTTTCTGGATCGGATTCGGAAAGTGGAAGACCGTGTGCATGCTCTTCTGAACTGGAAGGAGGAAGATATCCTGCGTCAGGCTGCTGAATCGGATGCACGCCGGGCGAATGGGAAACTTCTGAGTGCGTTTGATGGCATTCCTGTTACACTGAAGGATAATATCTGTGCCTCAGGGCAGCAGTGCACATGTGCATCCAGAATTCTGGAAGGCTTTATTTCTCCCTATGATGCGACCGTTACAGAAAAACTGAAAAAGGCTGGTTTTGTCCTTCTCGGACGGGCCAACATGGATGAATTTGCCATGGGGTCTTCCTGTGAAAACAGTGCCTATCAGAAAACGGCCAATCCGTGGAATCTGGACTGTGTTCCAGGGGGGTCATCCGGTGGTTCAGCGGCTTCGGTAGCGGCTGGCGAAACGGTGATTGCTCTTGGTTCAGACACAGGTGGATCCATCCGTCAGCCTGCTTCTTTCTGCGGAATTGTCGGGTTGAAGCCCACTTATGGAAGAGTTTCCCGCTATGGCCTTGTGGCGTTTGCATCTTCTCTGGATCAGATCGGTCCAATGAGTAAAAGTGTTTATGACGCTGCTGCAATGCTGGATGTAATTGCGGGGCAGGACCCCATGGACTGCACTTCTCTTCCGCAGGAAAAGGAAAATTTTGCAGATGATGTGGAGGTTTTTGAAAAGAATCCGCGTCTGGATGGTGTTAAAATCGGCTTGCCGAAGGAGTATTTTGAACTGGAAGGGCTTTCCAGCGGGGTGAAAGCTGTGACAGAAAAAGCCATTGAAACCTTGAAGAAGCTGGGGGCGGAATTTGTGAACATCAGCCTTCCGCATACTCGGTATTCCATGGCTTGTTACTATATCGTTGCAACCGCGGAGGCAAGTGCAAACCTTGCGCGTTTCGATGGAATCCGTTATGGATACCGCAGTCCGCGAGCCACGGATATTCAGTCTACATATTTTCTGTCGAGAGGGGAAGGCTTCGGAATGGAAGTTGCCCGCAGAATCATGCTGGGAACCTACGTTTTAAGCAGCGGATATTATGATGCATACTATTTGAAGGCTCAGAAAGTCCGGACACTTCTCCGCAGAGACTTTGAAGAGGCTTACAAAAAGTGCGACCTTATTTTTACCCCTGTAAGTCCGGTTCCGGCCTTTCGCTTTGGAGAAAAGGCGGATCCTCTTCAGATGTATCTTTCCGATGTTTTTACAACAGCTTTGAACCTTTCCGGGGACTGCGGCATCAGTATTCCTGCAGGACTTGATGAAACTTCCGGTATGCCCGTAGGTATTCAGCTGATGGCTCCTGCTATGGAGGAGAAACGTCTTTTCCGGACAGGACGTGCATTTGAGCTTGCAAGAGAGCAGAAGGAGTTTCTGGCCCCACTGGATTGAAATAACAGAAAATCCAGATTGGAAAAATAAGATACTTTCTGCTGTATTCCGGGGCAGCTGGAATATACGGCACAAAAACAGGACGGCTGATTCGGGAAACAGTCAGTATTCCCGTGTCTGGCAAAACAATCGATAGAAGGAGAGGACAGACAACCTGAGTAATACAGGCATGTTTGTTCTCTCTTTTTCTTGAAACAAAGAATTGGGGACGTCTTGGATATTGCATGAAGAAACATGGCATGCAGAAAAACGAATATGAAGATTGAGGATTGTTTTTAAAAAGAGGAAATGCATTCATATCCGGAACAGAATCGAATAAGATTTTCTGAGAAATCTTCCAGCAGTCTTGCTGGACAAAATCGTTTCTGCAATGCAGATTCAGTCGCTGAAGCAGAATATATTATATATAGGAATCGTAATTTTCCGGCATCTGCAGGAAAGAAAGTAGGAGTCCAATGAAAAAAACAATGCTTACATTAAGTTTGTGTCTGGGCGTATGCGGCTTTTTATAGGCGGTGGAGCCCGGAGGACGTCTTCACATGAAGGATCTGGCAGACCTTGCAGTTCGGGTTCAGAGTGAAAATGTTTCCGAAGAAGAGCAGACAGATTGTGAAGTCGTGGTTTTCCTGGATGGTAACGGAGATGGAAGTATCAATGCTTATTTCCAGATGATGGAAGAGTTTGCAGAATCATTCCGGGAATTGGAAAATCCTCCGGCATGTGCTGTTTTTCTTCTGAACGGTACTCGTGAAATGGTCCCAGAGGATTTGTCCTATGATGTATATCTGGATCAGGATCAGGCTGTATGGACAAAATATGCGGCAGGAGAGGCTCTGGTGCCATATGCTCTGG
>CASERY010000030.1 GCA_949290385.1 uncultured bacterium
CCGCCAGAGTTGCCAGAACAATGAATACAATCACCTCTGGCAATGCAGATGAACCATTCTCAGAGAGTGAGAAGCAAGCCGCGACAGCAAATCCCAGAATAATCAGAATCGCAACCGTAGCAACGATCTTGTTTTTCCAGCTGGCAGGTTGCTTCTCAGCTTCCTCCAGATACTCGCCGCAAAAGCGGCACTTCTTGGCTACCGCAAGGATTTTCTCTCCACACATCGGGCAACGTTTGGTTTCATTCATAAAAATACCTCTGTAGTATATTTATTTACCTAAGTAAAAATATACCACGAATGTTTATTTTTTTAATCTGAATTAAGCAGTTGTAACTTTTTGTAAAGAATCCTGTCGTTTCTTCGTCAATGCACGGAGTTTGTTGTTTGCCTTGCAGATCATCTCTCCGGTTATTTCATGCTCTCCTGATTTGTCCCCCATGATCCGAGAGTGTTATGGAGCCACGCCCTTTTTTCAGCTTTTCCTGACGGTTCTTCCTTTTTCTTCATCGGTCAGATTTTTGCCGCTTACCACGTTTCTCAGAATGTTTTTGAGATCAAGCATATTTTACTCGTTTTAAAAAGCTTCTGTTTTTATAGCCATTTGTTTTCATTCGGAAGGTGACCGTGAGTAACAACGTTTTCAAGCTGTCAGAAAAGTCATACATGTTTTTCATTAGTCCGTTTTATTCATTCTTTTATTCATGCTAAAGCATTTCTTCATTGGATATTTATGCCAGGTATATATTGAACATCGTCAAAGACGCTATATTTTTAACAAGGTAATCTGTGGCAACACAGATGCAGAAGATAGGCAAATCCAAAAACAAAATAAATTTTTACCCCTGTATTTGTAGGAATATTTCCCAATTCAACAGCGGACTGAACAACGAGGATTTTTATGATTCACGCGTACCGAACTCCTTCTGTAGGAGAAATTGAACTCAAGGATTCCTTCCTGGCTCCCCGGGTGGAACTTGGTTATACATCAACAATTCCAAGTTCTGTAAAGCGATGCAGAGAAACCGGAAGAATAAACGCTTTCACCCTTGCCTGGAAAGAAGGAATGCCCGATAAACCTCACCCTTTCTGGGATTCCGATGTGGCTAAAGTGGTGGAAGGCATGGCCTATATGCTGAAGTTGCATCCGGAAGACAAAAAGCTTAGAAAAGAACTTGATGAAATAACAGATTTGATTATTTCCGCGCAGCAGAAAGATGGTTATCTCAATACCTATTATACCACAGTCGATCCGGAAAAACGCTGGACCAATATTTTCGACATGCATGAACTCTACTGCGCCGGACATCTTATGGAGGCAGCGGTTGCTCATTTCGAAGCTACTGGAGAGCGAAAATTCCTTGACTGCATGATGCGTTATGCCGATTACATTGACAGTTGTTTCGGTACAGAACCGGAAAAAAAGCATGCTTATCCGGGACATGAAGAAATTGAACTTGCATTGTGCAAACTTGCCAGAGCTTCCGGAAATAGCCGTTATCTGAAACTGGCCCGTTACTTTATTGATGAACGGGGAAAGAAGCCGAATTATTTCTCGGAAAAAGAAGAAGTTCATCATTCAGCAGCAGAGCTTGCTGCCCGTCAAATGCATCTCCCTGTACGGGAACAGAAAGATGCTGTGGGACATGCTGTCCGTGCCGTGTATCTCTACTCCGGCATGGCAGATATTGCTGAAGCATTTCAGGATGAATCTCTGCTCCAGGCTGCTGTTCGCCTCTTTGACAGCATTGCCGAACACCGTATGTATATTACCGGTGGAATCGGATCAACAAAGGCCGGGGAAGCCTTTACAGGGGACTACCATCTTCCCAATGACACCAATTATTCCGAAAGCTGCGCATCCATTGGGCTGGCTTTGTTCGCCCGAAGACTTCTCAATATAACAGGAGACAGCCGTTTTGCAGATGTCATGGAACAGGTCCTGTACAATGGCGCTCTCAGTGGACTTAGTTTAAGTGGAGACCGCTTCTTTTATCAGAATCCCATGGAATATATCAATCCATCTGCGAGAAACGGTGGGAATTTTGTTCCTGTCCGCATTCCGTGGTTTGATTGTTCATGCTGTCCCACCAACTACTGTCGTTTCCTGCCACAACTCGGTACTTTTACATGGGCAGAATCGGAAGACGGAGTTGTTATGCATATTCCAGCAGCTGGAAGTGTACGCCTTGGAAAATACTCTTTTGAAGTGAAAAGTGCGTATCCTTATGATGGGAATGCGACAATCCATGTTTTATGCTCAGGAAATTTTTCATTGAAAATACGCATCCCTGCCTGGAGCGGAAATAACTATGAAATTTCTGTCAATGGAAAACAGATTCCCCGGCAGGATTTCGTTATGGAAAAAGGATATGTGATTCTCCATCGGCCCTGGAAGTCCGGAGATGAAGTCAAGTTGTCCCTGTCCATGAAATTCACTTTTATGCGGGCGAACTCCCATATAAGCTGCAATGCCGGAAAGACCGCTCTTATGCGCGGGCCGCTGGTTTATGCATTTGAAGAACAGGACAATGGTGCTGACCTGCCTGATATGGGGCTTTTCCTGGATCAGGCAATCATCAGTGAACCCGCTGAAAACCTGCCGGAAGGAACTGTAAGCGCTCATATTCAAGGTTTTGTCTGCAAAAGCGCAAATGAGTCATCTCTGTATGCTCCATGGGATTGCTCAGTTGAAAAACGCACCGTCATTGGAATTCCCTATGCTTTGTGGGGCAACCGGAATCCTGGAAAAATGGCCGTCTGGCTGCCTGTGCGCTGAAAAAGAACGCGTGGCTGAAAGGTCAGATGTCTTTCCTGAAGACGGAATCGGGAAAAACTGAATCTCAGTCAAAAAAAAGAGTCCTGTCCATTTTCCGGACAGGACTCTTTTCTTTATTTGCAATTCAGTATTCGTGATACGGAAAAGCATTACTGATACAAGGGGCCAAGTGCTGCACAAGCTCTGTAATCTGCCCCTTCCGGGTCAGTGCCGAATGCGTTCCACATGGCCGGACGGAATATCTGGTCCTCCGGAACGTTGTGCATACACACAGGAATCCGGAGCATGGAGGCCAGCGTGATAAGATCCGCACCAATATGACCGTAAGAGAAGGCTCCATGGTTGGCTCCCCATTTTGCCATGACAGTATAAACATCCTTGAAGCAGCCTTCGCCGGTCAGACGGGGAACAAACCAGGTGGTAGGCCATCCCGGATCTGTCCGTTTATCCAGAACAGCATGGACTTCCGGCGGAAGTTCATAGGTATAGCCTTCCGCGATCTGAAGCACGGGGCCAAGGCCTTTGATCAGATTGATTCTGCTCATGGTAATGGGCATGCCGCCCCGGGAAAGAAAATGGCTGGAAAAACCTCCGCCTCGGAAATAACCAAGACTTGCCGGAGTCCAGTCAATGGCATCCAGACACGCCTGGGCTTCCTCCGGACGGATTTGCCAGAAGGGTTTCATCATGGGGCGGCCGGTTGCATCACAGGCTCTGCCGGTTGCGTCTGCGGTTGTCGCTCCGGAATTAATCAAGTGGATGAGACCGGGAACCTCCATTTTGTATCCGCAGACGCGTTCAACAGCTTCCGGACTCCAGTAGGTCCGGACATCGGAAAATCCCTGAGCTGTACAAGTGAGCAGATGACCAAAAAGCATTGCTACGCCATTCAAAGAATCATTTTCGGTGGCGAGGACAAACGCTTCACGAATTCCGTTCCAGTCGAAAGAACTGTTCAGAATGGTCTCCATAAAATCGCCATTGGGCATATGATCTGTCCACTGTCTCTGTCCCTGGAATCCGGCGGCAATGGCATTATGTCCGCAGGATTCTTCCTCAAAGCCCATCTCACCAAGCTTGGGATTTCCGATCATGAGGTCACGGGCAATCAGGGTCATTTTTACAACATATTCCCAGATTTGATCCTGGCGTTCCTGGGTGAAGCGGACATCCGGAGCGTTATAGATGTCATCGCCCTGCCTACAGTTTTTGCGGGTCCATTCCAGGGCTTTTTTAAATTCATCATGGTCGTAAATGCCTTCGTTGACACGGCGGATGAATTCACTCATGTCGACTGATTCACAGCGCATATTCAAGTAGTCTTCAAAGAAGGACTGATTGACAATGGATCCCCCGATGCCCATGGCTACACTGCCCATGGAAAGATAGGATTTTCCGCGCATAAGACCGGTTGCAACTGCGGCTCTTGCAAAACGGAGAATTTTTTCTCGGACATCACAGGGAATGGATGTGTCATTCTAGTCCTGCACATCATGTCCGTAAATTCCAAAAGCCGGCAGTCCCTTCTGCGCATGGGCAGCCAGAACCGCTGCCAGATATACGGCTCCGGGCCTTTCCGTGCCGTTGAATCCCCATACAGCTTTCTGGGTGAGCGGATCCATATCCATGGTTTCAGATCCATAGCACCAGCACGGGGTGACGGACAATGTGGCTGTAACATTCATGGCCGAAAATTTCGCCGCACACCGGGCAGCTTCCTCTACTCCGCCAATAGTGGTGTCTGCAATGACGCATTCCACGGGTTTCCCGTTAGGGTAGCGCAGTGTAGAGGATATAAGCTCTGCGGCACCTTTTGCCATATTCATAGTTTGAATTTCCAATGATTCACGAACACCTTTACGGCGTCCGTCGATAATCGGACGGATTCCGATTCTGGGCATCTGATCAACTGCCATGTTTTTTCTGCTCCTTGTCTTGTCTGCGGACGAAGGGCGGTTTTGCACGGAACTGCAGAGAAAAAAAAGACGTTTGCAGAAACGCTTTTTTCCTTGTCCGGAGAACAACCGTCTGGATCGCGCTGCAGAATTTTTATGCTGTCATGGAATTCAGACTGGATGATCCTGCGAAAAGAGAGCCGATAAAACAAACAGCAGGAACCAGTCTTTTTTTTAAAATTCAGCTTCAGATTCAAACGGAAGTCCGCCGTTGAATCCGAACTTGAAAAGCCCTCTCTTTCAGGAATGTAGCCGTATTCCAGGATTTTGCAATGCCGGATCCTTTCAAAGACATGGTTTTTACCAAAAACGTAAACTGTGATTTTTCCGGAAAATATATCTGCATCATTTGAAGAAAAAAGCATTTGTGCTATTTTATTGAACATTATAGACATGGATTTGATGACCGAGGAGAATATCATGGCCGCATACGAAGCTGTTATCGGATTGGAATGCCATGTCCAGATCCGCACTAAAAGCAAAATGTTCTGTAAATGCCCGAGCACGCATGGCGCAGAACCGAATACTGTTTTATGTCCCGTCTGCATGGGCTATCCAGGGGTCCTTCCGACGCCGAACCGCGAGGCAATCCGCAAGACGGTTGTGGCCGGGCTGATGTGCGGATGCGAAATTGCTCTGAAAAGCAAATTTGACCGCAAAAGCTATTTTTATCCGGACCTGGTCAAAAATTACCAGATAACCCAGTATGATCAGCCTCTTTGCAAAAACGGAAAAATTCATATTCATGGAGTTGGTTTTTCCGGGGAACCTTTGCCGGATAAATATATCGGAATGACCCGCATTCATCTGGAAGAGGATCCGGGAAAATCCAATCATTTCGGGAACTGCACCGGCATGGACTACAATCGTTCCGGCATTCCGTTGATCGAGATTGTCAGTGAGCCTGAAATGCACAGCGCAGACGAGGCTTATGCGTATTTGACCGCTTTGAAACAGACAATGCAGTATGCTGATGTAAGCGACTGTGATATGGAAAAAGGTCAGATGCGCTTTGATGTGAATATTTCCATGCGCCAGCGCGGAGAAACCCGTCTGGGAACCAAAGTGGAAATCAAGAATCTGAATTCGTTCCGTTCTGCGCACCGCGCCATCCTTTATGAAATGAAGCGCCAGATTTTGGCTCTTGAAAACGGAGAACCCATTACTCAGGATACCAGGGGCTGGAACGATGAGGCCGGTGAAACTTATGTAATGCGCACGAAGGAAAATGCAAACGATTACCGGTATTTTCCGGAACCTGATATGCTTCCCATTGAATTTACAAATGAAGACATTGAAAAGATTCGGGAATCTCTTCCGGAACACCCGGACCACCTGAGAGTGCGTTTCGCAGAGGAATATGGACTGACACCTTATGATGCCTCCGTGTTGGCCTCTGAACGGGAATATGCCTTCTTCTTCGATGCGGCAGCCGGAAAATGCAGTGCTCCGAAGATTCTGGCAAACTGGTTTATTTCCGAATTGCTGAGAATGCTTGGAGAAAGTTCTCTGCCTCTGTCAGAGTGCAAAATCACTCCGGAAAACTTTGCTGCCTTTGCGGATCTGATTGCCAAAGGCACCATTAACAGCAAGGCTGGAAAAGCCGTATTTGAGGAAATGTTTCAAACTGGCAGAAATCCGGATGAAATTGTCAAGGAAAAAGGTCTGGTTCAAGTTTCCGATGAAAACGCAATTCTTGCTTTTGTAGATCAGGTGATTCAGGCAAATCCTGTTCAGGTTCAGCAGTATCGCGATGGAAAGACGAACGTCCTTCAATACCTTGTAGGCCAGCTGATGAAAGCCAGCCGCGGGAAGGCGAATCCTCAAATGGCAATTAAACTTTTTAAGGACCGTCTGGGATAAGGGTGCGCAGAGTCCCGCATTCAGCTGCAACGAACTGGAAGAGAAACTCAAAATATTACCCTGCAGATTTTCCGGAAATCGGTTCCGGGGGGCAGCTGCAACGAACTGGAAAAGATTTGAATCAAGGAAAATAAAAAATAATTTTGAAACGGGAGTTGTGAAAATGAACAGAATTCTCTGTTTTGCAGTATTCTCGGCTTTTTTCCTGTGTGCTTGTTCCACGCCTTTCGTAACCAACACAAGCCGTTCCAATGTGGAACAGATGTTGATCAGTTCTGCTATTGAGCATGGCATCGGTAAAATTGATTTTTCCAATTATACCGGTAAAAAAGTTTTTATGGATTACAGTCTTCTTGCACCCCAGGTGGATAAAGAGTTTCTTCAGGCCTATATCCAGTATCATCTGGCAAATTACAGAATTACAACGGTAAAGGATGAATCTCAAGCCGATTTTATATTTCAGCCATCCTGTGCTGTGCTTGCCACGGATGTGGACAAAATCCTTGTCGGTACGCCGGCGTTGCCTATTCCGGTGCCGGATACTGATATAAGCATTGTAATTCCGGAACTTCCGCTTTTTATGAAATCAACCCGGTCAGGGCATGGACGTTTCTTCTTTACAATTCTGAATGCAAAAACTCTTGCCCCGGTGGAAACAATGCCTGGATCCACAGCGGTTACGAAGTATACCAACTGGGCTATTCTGCTGATTCCGTTCAAATCGCATTCATCTCTGCCCAGTGAGGATGACCGGGCTCTGAAGGAAAAATACAATTATTTCTGGGAAGAGTAATTTTATCCCCGGAGAGAGAATGAACAGAAAAGTGTTATCGGCGAGACGTTGATAGTAGGCCTTTTCGTATTTTTCGTAAACAAATGGAATCTGGAATGCAACCGGGGCGTTCTGTGGGGGGATATTTTGCGGTTCAAAGGGCATGTTTATCGCGCAGAAGAGCACAATAAAGTGATTTTTTCCCGGTACGAGCGGGGGGCAGAGGGCATGTTTATCGTGCAGAAGAGGGAGAGAGAAAAAGTTTTGGATAGGATGCACTTTCTTGCTTGTGTTTCAGCATACAGTGCCTTCTATAAGGAGGGAATCACTGCTGAATTGCCGCCTTTTCAAGCGTCTTGCCTTTTTTCAGTATGCAAAGTCTGGAGTATATTCTGTTTTTTGGAGAGGTTTTTTTCGAGAAGGGAGGCATTATTCCTCCACTCTGGAGAAGAGATTAATAAAAGAAATTGTACTTTATCTGGGATACCAGTTTTTTAAAAAAAGAAAGTTCTATGCATGCCCTTGTAACCTGGGCTATTTTAATGGAGTCTTCTCTGGTTAGATTTTTTTCTGTTTGAATTGGTTGAAGCCTTCCAATCTGATAAAAAAGGTACTGAACTTTTTGTTGCCTCTATAAAAATCCGTTTGTTTACATAAATAAAAAGTTTGCATATCATCATAGAATGTACGGTTTTGCTGGACTGGTTTTTCCCCCCTTGTTTATCATAAAAATCGAATGGATATGTAGACAAAACAGATTGCGGCCAAGGATGTTGAAATAAAAAACCGCCGGTGTAAAAACACCGACGGCTTGAGAACGGCTTTAAATTTTTCTGAAAAGAAAAATTATTTGGTCGTATAGCGAGGCTGTTTTGCAGCCAGGACTTTAAGCCGCATTGCATTCTGTGCGATGAATCCGGTAGCCATGGTGGGATCCTGAAGTCCATTGTCATCTTCAAATGTTGCCAGGGCTTCATCATACAAACTGTAGGGAGAGCGACGGCCATTGACCATGACAGCACCCTTGAACAGCTGAAGACGGACATCACCAGTAACGAATTCCTGTGATTTGTCTGCCAGAGCCTGAATCATCTCACGTTCCGGAGCGAACCAGAAGCCGTTATAGACCAGCTCTGCATATTTGGGCATGAGCATATTTTTCAGTCCGATGGAAACCCCGTCCAGACAGATGGATTCCAGATCACGATGTGCCTCCAGCAGAATGGTTCCTGCCGGGGTATCATAAACTCCGCGGGATTTCATTCCGGTGAAGCGGGTTTCCACGATATCGATACAGCCGATGGCATGATCGCATCCAAGTTTATTGAGTACGCGCATAAGCGCTGCAGGCGAAAGTTTCTTGCCGTCGACTGCCACAGGAACGCCTTTTTCAAAGCTGACGACAACTTCTTCCGGCTGATCCTTTGCCTGTGAAACGGGTTTTGTCATGACCCACATATGTTCCAGATCCGGAGCTCTCCAAGGATCTTCCAGATCCTGGGATTCAAAGGAGATATGGAGCAGGTTGCGGTCCATGGAATAGGTTTTCTTGATGGAGGCGGTAATGTTCAGCTTGTTTTCCTTGCAGTAGGCAACCATGTCGGAACGGCTCTTGAACGGCCAGAGATCCGGACGGCGCCAGGGCGCCAGAACATGCAGAGACGGATCAATGGCATTGATGGCAAGTTCAAAGCGGACCTGGTCATTTCCACGGAATGTCGCAAAATGCATGATTGTGTCAGCGCCTTCAGCATGCGCCACCTGAACCAGGTGTTTGGCGATGGCGGGACGTGCCAGAGATGTGCCGAGCAGATATTTATTTTCATACATGGCATTCATCTTGAGCGCTTCAAAGTAGTAGTTCTGAATGAAGTCTTCCGCAATGTCATCCACAATGCATTTCTTTGCACCGAGAGCGAGAGCTTTTGCTTCAAGGCCGTCAGTTTCCTCTTCCATGCCGACATCTGCGCAGTAGGCAATGATTTCGGTTTCCGGATAGTGGGAGGCAAAATAATGCAGTGCCGTTGTTGTGTCCAGCCCGCCGGAGAAGGCGAGAACGATCTTTTTGTAGTTGAATTCAGACATGTGACAACTCCTTGGGTTGATATTTTTCTGTCATTAAAATATCGCTGAATTCATTTTTTTCAAGAAGCTCTGTACTTTTTTCCAACTGGACACAAGATGGTATTGCTGAACTTATGTTTCTTTTTCCTGATAAGTCTTCTGAGGAATATGGAATAGAATGCTTAAGTGTTATAAATCTTTATTTAGACTGTGTTGAAAAGGGATGTGGAGCAGGTGTCGTTTCGGAGGCTTGAGAGGGAACGGTTGCGAAAATTCTGCTTTTTTGGGGATTTTGCCTGAGTGCTGATGAGGGTCGTATAATTCTGTTTCCACAGTGTGGACACGATCCGCTGAGAATGATAAAAGGTACGCTTTTTCTGACATGGGAATATCTCACAGGAAATCCCGTGCAATGATCGTGTTGATACAGACTTTTCCCGCAGAAAGCGCATCGTGTAACGAGACCATAATAAGCAGCCAGGCGTTTTTCCACTGTGCTTCTGCCTAAAACACCAGCCCCGGCCAGGAGCAGGGATATTCCCTGCCAAAGAAAAACTGAATGAAAAGAAAATCCGTACAGAAGGGAGGCAAAAGGCAGCATACATAAAAAAAGAAACCACCCGGAAAGGATTATTCTGGATTCTCTTTCTGCCTTTCGATATTGTAGATAACTTTTGGGTGAAATCAGGCTTTTCCAGATTTTTTCCTTTTGGGGACCGTCCGGACAGACAAGGTTTTTCCCATCTGTGGAAAGAACAGAAAATTCGGCGGGAAAGCAAGAGAAGGATTGGTGTCTGTCATAGCGGCCGTGCTGACTCTGTTTCGAGGTCAGCATTAAAGGACTGTATTCCTATTGGTTTCTATTATGATAGCCATTATGACCGGAACCTATAGATTGCGAAAGATCTCCACCGCATTCCGGACATTTGGAAAAGGTCTGCAGAATTTCCAATGAATCTCCAAAATAGCCGTGGCAGAGCGGACAGCATCTGCTTTTCCTGATCTTTGAGTGATGATAAACTGCTGCAGTCCACCAGATCATTGCAAGAATTTCCAATCCTGGAAGTGCTGCAAGCAGGATCCAGCTGTGCCAAGGGCTCATTTCTGAAAGAGATCCTGTTGTTCCGCGTCTTTTCCGGGGAAAGCGGAAACCGCTGTTTTTTTCTAATGACGATGGCGGGCGTGTGTTTCCATCGTTGGTTTTTCTGTTTCAGAAATGGAAGAGATTCCGGAATCGGAATGCGGATGTTTCCGGCCGGAAGACACCTCTTTATTGTCCTCCAACATAGCCCGTGCATGCTCGCGGGCAGCAGAACCGCCGCCAAGCATGCGGCAGAGTTCATCCAGTCGCTCTTCCGGGGACAGGGATAGAAGCGTGGAACGGGTATCCTGTTCACTGGAACTTTTCATTACCAGAAAGTGGCACTCTGCACAGCTGGCTACCATGGGGGAATGGGAGATGCAGATAATTTGTTTATGACGGGAAAGTTTGCGCAGTTCCTGTCCCACTTTCCCGGCTGTCTCTCCTCCGATGTTTGCATCAATTTCGTCAAAAATCAGAGTCGGGATGCAATCGGCCTCCGCAAGAACCGTTTTGGCGGCCAGCATGACCCTTGAAATTTCTCCGGAGCTTGCCACATCTTTCAGCGGACGCAGGGGAACTCCCGGATTGGCGCTGAAGAGAATCTGAATTTTATCACAGCCTCCCGGGCCGTATTCGGCCTGAGAGAAGTCCACTTGGAATTCGGCCTGGCGGAATCCCAGTTTCCGGGTTTCTTCGCTGAGCAGGGAAATCAGTCGGCCTGCGGCTTCACGACGGGCGAGACTGATCTGGTCGGAGATCGACTGCAGTTGATGAAAAAGGGCATTTTCCTGATCACGGAAAGTCCGACGTGTTTGTTCGGCATTTTCAAATGCGTCTATCCGGCCGCGAATCTCATCCGCGTATTCCAGGACATTCTCAAGGGAAGGGCCATAGCGGCGTTTCAGGGTCTGAAGAATGCGCATGCGTTCTTCCATCGCCTGGAATTCCGATTCATCGAGCTCCACAGAGGCCGCATGGTGATTGAGACTCGAGGATAGATCGGAAACCGATTCAGAAATATTTTCGAGCATCTGAAGGAAGCCTTCGGCATGTTCGGGATCGATCCGTTCCAGATCCAGCAGGGAGCGGCGGATTTCTGCGATGCGGTCAAAAAGAGAATCTTCTCCTTCTGTCAGTGCACTGCAAAGTTTCATGGCAATTTCCAGGATTGTGCGGGAATGACTGGCAAGTTCATGTTTTTGTTTCAAAGCATCGTCTTCTCCCACCTGAACATCTGCCCGCTCAATTTCCTCCAGATCTCTTCGAAAACCGGATATTTCCTATTCGGACGGCATGGATTCCAGAAAATGGGCATGCTTTTCCCGTATTTCCTTCAGCTCATTCCAAACTTCAGCATTTTTCTGAAGAAGCTCTGATATGCCGGCAAAGCGGTCCAGAGCGTCAAGCTGCTCGGAAGATTTGAGCAGACTTTGATTTTCATTGGCTGCGTGGATGTCCACCAGAAGTTCCCCGAAAGAACGCAGAAGCTGGAGACTTACAGGTGTGGCATTGATAAAATTGCGTGTTGCACTGGGCGTGATGACTCTGCGGATGCAAAGAATATTCGGAGCATCTTCCAGATCCAGGGCATTTTCCTTCAAAAGGGCAGCGGCTCTGGAATCGGTTCGGGACAGTTCAAACTCCGCAGAAATTTCACAGCGGTCCGCACCAATGCGGATTGCTGATTTATCTGCACGTTCTCCGAGGAGCAATCCCACTCCGCCCATGATAACGCTTTTTCCGGCACCGGTTTCTCCTGTGATGACATTGAAAGCGGGGCCAAACTGGATTTCCGCCTCTTCCACGAGGGCAAGATTTTTCAGTTTCATCCATTTAAGCATTTGACGCACCTGGCAGATCTGGGAGTTTTATCCGGCATTCCCGGACAGACTCCTGTTAATATTGACTGATTTTTTTAAATTGCAAATCTCATGTGGTTGAATCTGTTAAAATCATGAATATTTTAGAAGAAGAGTTTGAAGAATTTTCGCCGGTTCCCCGAATGAGTCCGGGAAATTGGCAGGAATGTTTCCAGCAAATGAATAATGCCAAGAAATCGTTGCAGCAGTCAGATCCTTTGAAAGAAAATCCCTTCAGGGCCCGCTGGTGGGTTCCTGTGCCAGAAGAAAGAGAGGTTTCCTCTAACTGTTTTTCTGGAGAGACGCCTGGTAGTCCGGGTTCCCATGAGAAGATTCGGCAGCAGACTGTAGACTCGACGGAATATAAAACTCTGATTCGTTGTCTGCTGTGTCCGCGGCAGTGCCTGATCCCGGATGGAGAAAGAGGCGCCTGCCGGATGCGTATCCATGAAAACGGATGCCTTTATTCCATAGCTTATGGATTTCCTGCAGAATTGCGTCTGGTGGGAGCGTCGAGCATTCCATTCGGAGTTGTCAGACATGACGGAAAGATGCTTTCTGCTGCCTGTTATGGCGGATTTGCTTAGAGTTCATGCTATCCATCTCCGGCGCTTGTGGAGGGTGATTACCATCCGAGGGCAGTCTACCGCTGGTACAGTGCGGATTCCCTGACAAATCTGTGTGTCCGCTACGGGGCAGACGGACTGGTTTTTTGCGGCGGCGAACCAGGTACCTGGCTGGAATATGTGCTGGATGTATTTAAGGCTGCTGAAGGGAAAAATCTTCTTCGGGGGACTGTTATTTCCGGCCTTCTGGAGGAGGCTCCGGCAGGAGAACTGTTTGAGCTGGCCGATAAAGTGACTATATGGATTGACAGTGCATACAATGAACAGGAAATGTCTGCTGCACTCAGAACCGCGGAAATAGGAATGAGATTTCCCGGAAAGCTGGAAATTCTTTGGAATATGCCGGCGAAGGAAGGTCCCGACACAATGGCACAGAGTCTGGAATTTCTGCAAAAACTTTCAGCGCTTTGTGAAACAAATGGTTGTTCCCGGGAGAAACAGCCTCTGTGGATCGGTGGAGGCGCATCGAGGGAAATACAGTTCAGTCTGAGAGAAAAAGCCGTCCGGGAAACGGAATTCAAGAACTGCGTAATCTGGACGGAATGATGCGATTTAGTCTTCTCTGAAGGAACAATATGCTGCATAATCCTGCAGGAAGAGTCAGATAAGCAAAAAGTCAAATTTGAATTCCAGATATAGTCTGTTCTGCAACCAGATTAAAGGCGTCAGACGAACAAAAGCTCAAACTTGAATTTCATACAATCCTGATGCACCGTTTTGCTTTCTTCTGCATCATATCCTTTTTGTAGCAGGAGAAGATAAAACATCAAAACAACGCTGAACACCTCTGAGAACACCTAACTTCAGCATTTCAAAAGGGAACATAAAACATAAAGGCAAAGCTGAATACCGGTGAATCGCCCTTTGATTTCGGAGACCTCCTTATGCATCAGCTGCGGGAAGGTCCGCAGGTATTATCATTCAGATCTCAACTTCAGAGTATGATTAGGATAGCATGAAGTCAAAGTTAAAAGAGGACACCTTTTTTTCATTGACTTCCGCATGGCGCAGATCATAAAAAGACGCATCGGCTTCCGGAATGGCTGGAATGGACATGACCTTGTCCGACAGAACCTGAGTAAGAATTCCGTTTCGCCGGATCAGGAATTCGTTTCCACGGGCATCTGACATGCTGTCCCGGACAGAGAGTTTTGCTCTGGTGGACAGCAGAGCCGGTCGTCCATACCGGTAGATTTCGACAGGAAGGGGTGATTTTTCTGCCAGAAGCTGCAGCTCCTTCTTTTCCAGTTCCAGCCATGCCTGAACGAGTTCGGCATGATGTGCTTTTAATTCGGCAGCAGCCATGGAATTGCATACAGGAAGCGGCATGCAGGTTTTGATTCGGATGTCTTTCAGTCCTTTCAGGAGTGCAAGATGATGCAGTGAGGTTATCCGGAATGTGCGGCCTCCCTTTTCATAAAAAGCACGGATGCTGTTCTTTACTCGGGAGAGCATGGTTTCCGGAACAAAGAACGGCAGCACGAGTTCCTCTCCGGCAGCGGGCTTATACTCTGCTTCCCGTGCAATGACAAAAGATCCATGAACTCTTCCTGCAGGAGCTTTTCCATCTGTGAGGAGCAGCGTATCCGGAAAAGCATGGGGCGTATGATGCAGGTCTTTATAGTCCCGGAGAAAACGCTTCATACATTCCCCGGACTTTCCGCGAAGTGATTCCGGATCCACGTGATCCGACAGCCACTGGCGGAATTCTTTTCGGATTCCTTTGAGAACACTGGCGGGAAGAAAGGGATTGTCTTTTATATGGACGGCAATATTTCCTGCTGTGTAGACGTCATTCGAAGGAAATTGAAATTCCTGACGGATTCTTTCCGGATCCAGAGGATGACTGGCGGCTTCCGCAAGGTCCAGATCTTTGTTCCACATACAGCCGCAGGCGTTCACGGTTATCCGGGTGCGGCTGACGGTTATTTCCAAGTCAAGGACAGGGTTCTGCAGGGGAAGGGATTCTATACGTCTGGAATAGTCATCTGTGCTTTCACCGGTTTTATAGACAAAAGCGTTCCTGGGAACTTGCTTGTCTGAATGAATGAAACAAGTCTCGCCTTTCAGCACCCGGCGGATATTCTGCCCGTCACGACTCATTCGGGTAATGCAGATTGCCGGTCCTTCATCGCCGCTGGGCGGCTGAATGCGGATGGTATCGCCGAGATGAATCCGGCGGGAAGCCGAAATGGTAAATCCGTTGTCTGCATGACCAATGACTTTTCCACATAACTGACCGGAAACCCCCATGGCGTCATATTTTACAAGGTTTTCCCGGGATTCAGGTGTATAGTAGCCAAGAGACCATTTACGTCCGCAGGTCCTGGCCAGATGTTCTTTTGCCTGCGGAAGAACGGCTTTGAATTCTTCCGGATCACGGACTGCATCAAGAGCCATGCGGTAGGCTGCCACTGCATTGGAGACATAATCCGCTCTCCGGAGACGGCCTTCAATTTTGAAAGAGGCGACCCCGCAGCGGACCAGATCCGGAAGCAGGTCGATTGCGCAGAGATCCTGGGCGGAGAGGAAAAAACCGTTTCCTTCACGGCTGTGATGGCGTCTGCGGCATGGCTGCTTGCATTTTCCGCGGTTCCCGCTCCATCCGCCAAGCCAGCTGGACAGCAGACAGGTTCCTGAAATGCAGCAGCATAATGCACCATGGATGAAGACTTCCAGTTCCACTGGTGGCCTGGAGGCAGTCATCTGTCTGATTTCATCCAGTGTTGTCTGGCGTTCAAGAATGACCCTTTTGGCTCCCAGTTCTCCTGCAAGAACAAGCCCGGCGGAGTTATGGAGGCCCATCTGGGTGGATGCGTGGATCGTCAAATGGGGAAAATATTCCCGGATCATGCGCAGAACGCCCAGATCCTGAACAATGACTGCATCCGGACGCAGTTCATTGAGTTCCGCGAGAGCCTCAGCTGCACTGCGACATTCGGATTCCTTGACCAGAGTATTGAATGTAACATATACTTTTCGGCTGTTCCTGTGTGCATAGGCAATGAGCTTGCTCATTTCTTCCGCGGTAAAATTTTCTGTGCGTTCGCGGGCGTTGAAGTTTTTCAGCCCTGCGTATACCGCATCTGCACCGGCATCATAGGCGGCCAGCGCGCAGGACAGATTTCCGGCAGGAGCCAGCAGTTCAGGAAGATTCATAGATATCTCTGCATCCGGGAGTGAATTTTCAATTCAGGATTTTTCGATTTTATTTTTCTGGATAATATATCTTAACTTTTCAAAAGGTAAAGGTGAAAAAAAGATCGATCGTGTTATATTACTTTCATTTACAGAATGCAAAGGGATTTTTTTATGCATATTTCGACAGAACTCTTCCTTGCGTGGAAGTATTTCAAACCAAAGCGCAGTGCCGTTTCCATTATTACGCTGATTTCTGTGGTCGGGGTGGGGCTGGGTGTTGCTGTGCTGATTGTTGTGCTGGCGGTGATGACAGGTTTTACCGATGAATTGAAGGAGAAACTTCTGGAAACAGGAGCCCATGCTCAGGTTCAGAAAAATATCGTTTATTCTGTGGACAACCGCAGGGGGCAGGCGGGGACATATACGGAAGATGAAATGCAAGTCCTAGCCGATGAAGCTTCATCCTTGGGGGCAGATCCCATTCCGGTTCTGACATCTCCGGTTCTTCTGCAGGTGGGGGACAATTTCAACCCAAAGGCTCTGATTGCCTTTGATCCGCGCTATGCAGAGGCTGCAGACAAGCGCTTCAAGTTCAAGGATGTCATCCTGGCCGGGAGCTACCCACTGAAACGCAATGAAGTTGCAGTAAGCTCCGTGATTGCAGATGAATTCAAACTGGCTCTGGGGGATAAGATTCTTCTTCATTCCCCCTCTAAACTGGCTCATCTGATCCGCAAGGATGAGAACGGTCGCTACATGGCGGCGGATGATGCCCAGTATTATCTGCCGGGCGAGTATGTGGTGAGTGCTGTTTATAAATTCGGGAAATATGACTTTGACAAGAACATGCTTTTCATGAATCTCGATGATGCCGATGAATTGTTCGGTCTTGACTGGGGCACATCCACCCAGCTCTACATCTGGGTGGATGATC
The DNA here is from genome assembly GCA_949290385.1 of uncultured bacterium. Lineage (GTDB taxonomy): Bacteria > Verrucomicrobiota > Lentisphaeria > Victivallales > UBA1829 > CASERY01. Next base: position 17,078 of record CASERY010000030.1, read on the forward strand.
CGTTCCATATGGATGACTTTCTGACTCGCTTCCATGCAAAGCTTCAAAGTATATCCCCTGATTCGAATGTCTATTCGTGGCGCCAGATTCATTCCCAGATCCTGGGGGTACTGAGCATGGAAAAGAATATGATGTTTTTTCTCCTTATCTTCATTGTTCTGGTGGCGGCCTTCAGCATTACCAATACCCTGATTACCACTGTGATTCAGAAGACACGTGAAATCGGTCTTTTAAAGAGCATGGGAGCCACATCCGGGGTGATCTTGAGAATTTTCCTGATGCAGGGTCTGTTCGTAGGCTTGATTGGTACCGCTTTTGGTGTGATTACCGGGTTCCTGGTGATTCAGTTCCGCATGAATATTCTGGACAGCATGAGAAAAATTTCAGGGCAGAACGTTTTTCCCGCTGAAGTTTATTTCTTTGACAAGCTGCCAGCGCATATTGTATGGAGTGATGTAGGGTTGATCTGCATTATTTCAATTCTCCTGTGTACTGCCGGCGCACTGGTTCCTGCTTTCCGCGCCGCAAAACTGGATCCTGCGAGGGCTTTGCGCTATGAGTGAGAAACAGACTGATTTTTTTGAGAATCCTGACTTGGAAAAGGCTTCTTCCTCTGCTGGAAAAGAAGTGCCATTTTTTCTTTCTGCGGAAAATATTTATAAGAAATTCAGAATTGGGAAAACATCCATTGAAGTTTTGAAAGGGGTTTCCCTCCAGATTCGTGAAGGGGTCTGGACTGCTCTTTATGGTGCCTCGGGAAGTGGAAAGACAACTCTTTTGGATATCTTGGGGACTATTTCAAAACCTGACTCCGGCAGTGTTACCATTGCAGGTGTTCCAGTGGAAAGTCTGTCCGGAAATGATCTGGTGCATTTCCGTAGAAAAAATATTGGATTTATATTTCAGTCCTATCATATCCTGCCGGAACTGAATCTGCTGGAGAATGTGATGCTCCCATCCCTGCTGGAGGGCGAAAAGTCGTCAGGTGCCCGTGCGCGGGCAATGGAGCTTCTGGAAATGGTGGGGCTTAAAGACCGCATCCGGCATCGTTCCAATGAGCTTTCCGGCGGGGAACAGCAGCGGGCCGCTATTGCCCGGTCCCTGATGAACCGTCCGAAACTGCTTCTGGCCGATGAGCCTACTGGAAATCTGGATCACGAGACAGGAACAGGAATTCTGGAACTGTTTCAGTCCATTCGGCAGCATTCCGAAGCTACCATTCTGATGGTGACCCATGACCAGTCCATTGCAGGGCTTGCAGACTATACGGTGAAACTTTCCGGGGGACGTCTGGCAGAGGAAAACATTGCATCTAATCCGTTGTAAATCAAAATCCGCAGCTTCTTGACCACAGCAGTAGCCATGTAATGTATCATACCTTCAAGGTGATATTGCCGAGTGGCCCCGGGGGAAAGAGGCATTGAAAAAACTTGTCAGTTGAAATAACTGTTCTTCCGATACGCAGGCAGGTGTTTTTATGCCGCAGTTGCTCTGCAATTTTCATATATTTTCAGACGTAGTTCTTCCGATACACAGGCGGGAGTTTTATTCCGTAATAAATGGTTAAATTTCTGTCTGGAGTCTGTTTTTTTTAAATTGAAGCAACTTTGTCCAATGAAAGATGGCGCTGTTTCAGGGATATACCGGCATAGCCGATAGTTTCTCATTGAAGCAATATATAAGAAAAGGACTGACAGTTTTTACTTGTCAGTCCTTTTGCATATGCTGTTGATTTTGATCCTGATTCTGTATCCGCACCGTTTTCAGCTTGTGAACTTTCACTTGTTGAGAAGTGCAATACCCTCTTTGCGAAGCTGAATGGCGGTGTTGTGATCCGGACCTCCGCCTTCCACCGGGAGAATTTCATAGCCTCCGCGGCTGAAACATTCCGGAAGCGGTACATAGCCACAGTCACCCATGGCCAGTTCAACAACCATGTTCTGGGGAAATCTGGAGGCCTTTTTAATATCCATGCCGATTTCCGTGAAAACTTCACCAGGCAGAGAAACGAGAGCAAACTCGTTCCCGAATTTCATGGAGAGCATCCGGAAGACTCTGGATTTTCCGGAATGATTTTTTGCATAGGCAAGAAGCTGCTGCGCAAAGAAACGTGCTACAGGGCCGTCTCCGGAAGCCAGTCCTTCACTGGTCATATTTCCATTGCTTTCACTGTGGCTGGTTCGTTCGAGAAGTTCCTGGGCTTCCTTGCACTGCTCATCGGTAATGACGCAGAAAGGAATGCGGACACTGGAAGAATCTAACCGGAATTCAGAGATATTCACCTGTTGGAGAGAAGGCAATGCTTTGACCAGGACCTCCGCATATCCTTTTCCAATGCGTTTGGCTTCTTCATAGGAGGTCTGAGGATCTGCCCAGTTGATATCAAAATGATTGATGTTGCCGGAACAGCCCAGAAGGGTCATGACAGGAACATCATAGCCCAGGGCATTCTGAATCTCACGTTCCATTCTGCCTGGCCAGTCGGCAGAAACGGTTTCTCCGCCGATGGTGTCGGAATGATTTACAATATTGGCCAGAATTGCCGTAATGACTCCATTCTGCTTCAGTACAGCCATGGGAATGTCATAGTCTACAGGTCCCTCCGGTTTGACAATATCAGCATTGAGCTTGCCCGGGTTTGTAACAACTTTTCCATTCTTCATCCAGTAACGGCGATTGAATGCCAAGGTGTCGCAAAATGCTTTGCCGGTAAACATTTCTGTTTCAGCAAGACTTTTTTCTGCGCGCAGAATGGCATCGACTGTTTTTTCTGCGGTATTTTCCAGATAGTCCTTATCCGGGGGATCTCCGAAAAACGATGATGGATAGGGTGCCGTATGGGTGTGTGTCGCACAGAAAATAATATTGTCAAGATAGTCAATGGAGGCCTTCTGGGCAGCTTTGAAAACAGCCTCCAGAAGATCTTCACCTGGAAAGCACAGGTCAAAGGACACAATTCCGGCTTTCAGTCCGTCCTTTTCCATGAGCAGTGCTTTGACACACAAGTCGTCATAGACGCCAATGTTCGGTCTCGGATTGAAATAGCCGCAGAGAGGAACTCCCCGTGCCGGAGTAATAATATTTTTTGCAAAACCGCTTTTAAACATGGTTATCTGATTTCCACAATTTTGCCGCCGTTCAGAGCTGATTCATGAGAGGCTGCACAGAGTTTCAGGTTATGAAGAGCATCTTCAGCATTAATGAATTTTCCCTGGAGGATGGAATCCGCATGATGTTCAATCAGGGTTTGGTAGATGTTCTGGATTTTTCCAGGAGCAATTTCAGTAACGTTGCCGCAACGGTCGAGTTCCAGACGGATTTTCACCGGTTCTCCAGGATGGCCGGACAACTGGAACATGGAGCCGTAACTGCGGAGTGCAGCCTGATCTCCGTAAATTTCAAATCCCAAATTGGTAAGAGTTCCGCTGAGTCCTCCGCGCAGTTCGCTGAATGCGGCCTTGACGCTTCCCTGGGTGCCGTCTTCCAGGAAGAACTTGATGTAAGCTCCGTCTTCCGCCTTGATCGTCATGACTTTGGGCAGATAAACTGCTGCAAGCTTCGTAATTTTCTTTCCAAAAATATATTCTGCCACATAGAAGCAGTGGCTTGCCACATCGCCAATAGGACCGCCCATCTCTGCAATATTTGAACAGCGCCAGGTGGCTGCTTCAGCAGGATCGTATCCATAGGCAAATTCCATGTGGAAACAGCTGTCGTTTACTTTGCCGAGAGCTCCGGCTTCAACTTCCTCTTTTGCCTTGATGTTCCAGGCATTGTAAACCATCATATGGTCGACGGAGAGCGAGAGATGTTTTTCTGCTGCAGTATCGATCATTTTCTGAGCATCGCTGATGGTGGTGGCAATGGGTTTTTCCACGATTACATGTTTTCCTGCCTGAAGCGCTGCCAGCGCAACAGGTGCGTGGGAACGGTTGTTCGTGGCTACATAGACCGCCTGAATGGTAGGATCTGCAAAGATTTCTTCCATGTTTTCATACCATTTCAGACCCAGTGCTTCCGCGGCTGCACGGCGGGCCGGGTTCATGTCAGTGGCTCCTGTGAGTTCTGCCTTTTCCAGTGGCGCGAAACGGGATTTGTCACAGGCAAAACCTTCTTTTGCTACACGATTTTCGGCGATGCCGCCGAAGCCGATAACTGCGTATTTTACTTTGCTCATAACAGTTCACCCTATTGTTGAATGATGATTTTATGATGGAAATATTTCCTATACTTCTCGGTTTGTTTTCCGGTTCGGTCTTGCCGGACTTTTTCAGAATGGCGGGTTCCAGAAATCCCTGTATCAACACATGGGCTGCAGGGGGGTATAGAGGATTCCGATATGGATTTAAATTCCTGCCGGGAACTTTGTACAGACTCCAGATGGAAGAGAATACTTGGATTAAACAGGAATGAAGTACTGCACTGGTCCTGTTCAGCTCCAGAAAATTCCTGAGAATATACTGTCCGTCATAGATCCCGTAATCAAAACCGCATTTCTGAAAAAGTGCCGAATCCTTCTGCTTTCTGTTTTGTCGGTTGATCCGGTTTATTCAAGATGTGCAGACTGGAATGCGGAATACCCGGATTAAAAAATCCGCATTCCAGCCATCTTCAGACCCGTGCCTGTACCTCCTTTTTCAGAGGCGGACAGTCACGGACAGGCTTTTTCCTGATATAAGCCTGTCTTCAGAGAAAATCTTACTTCATATAGGCATTGGCAACTTTATTGAAAGCGTCAATATAGGCCTGTATGTGTTCTTCGGTGTAAACCGGATGCGTAAAGAAACTGATGGTTCTGTCTGTCATCCAGTTGGCCTTCTTGCAATTGAACTTGGAATAGTCAATATCGCGAGCCTTGGGATCCTTGAACGGATAACGGGCTGTACCGAATCCGCGTTTTTCTGTGTAGGCGGCTTCCTTGTACATTTCCGGCCAGAGTACAGAATAAACGGGGACTCCTTCAGCAGCCATGGCTGCAATGAACTGTTTGGTATCGATGCCGTCTTTGAGTTTGTCGGTATCGAGTACAAACGGAGCCCACCAGAAAGCATCCTGACGTTCCTCTGTATCCAGAGGAGCGATTTTGACCAGCGGATGATCTTTCAGAGCCTTGATGAGCATTTTGCCGTTGCGTTTACGGTTTGCCAGATTCCAGCTGTCGAAGCGTTTGAGTTCGCTCAGTCCAATGGCGGACTGCATTTCGGTCATACGGAAATTGAAACCAACGCGTTTGTGAATGTAAAGCTGTTTGCCTTCCATTTCCAGAAGGTTGAGTTTTGCCTGGACATCATAACCGTGGTCACGGAAAGAACGGCATTCCCATGCCAGATTATCGTCGTTGGTGACAACCATACCGCCTTCACCGCCGGTGGTGAAGTGCTTGCTCTGGCAGAAGCTGAAGCAGCCGACATCGCCGATGGTTCCGGCTTTTTTGCCTTTGTAGACACCGCCGAAGCACTGTGCACAGTCTTCAATGACTTTCAGATTGTGCTTGCGGGCAATTTCCATAATGGGATCCATATCGGCAACAATACCGTACAGATGGACAACCACAATTGCTTTGGTGCGCTCATTGATCAGCGCTTCAATTTTGGTGGGATCCATGGTGTGGGAGTCGTCCACATCGCAGAACACGGGCAGTGCGCCTGCCTGCAGTGCGCAGAAGGAGGATGCAATGAAACTGTAAGATGTACAGATTACTTCATCACCCGGTCCAATATCCAGAGCTCCGAGAGCCACGTGCAGAGCTGCGGTTCCGTTTGTTACGCTGATGGCATTCTTGATGCCGAGCCATTTGGCCCATGCATCTTCAAATTCCATACCGATTTTGCCGGTCCAGTAATTGACTTTGCCGGACTGGAGGACCCGCACAACGGACATGATGTCTTCATCAGAGAAGACGGGCCAGGAGGGGAAGGATCCTTCAAAGACTTTTTTGCCGCCATCGATGGCGAGCTTTTCACTGGTAACTGCCATTTTCAAAACTCCTTTTCAAAAGTTGGATGATTTTGCAGGTACATGTTAATTGCTGCATAGATTTTTCTTTTCATAATAAAGTTACCAGAATCTGAAGGAAACGCAAAAGAGATGGATTGTTTAAACGAACGGATTGATTGTAAAATCTTACGATTTTTTAGATTCATATCTGATTTTTGAAGTTGTCTTTTCCCGGAGGAAAAATTTTTTATTGGTCCAGCTTCCTGCAGAGCCGCCGGGTTTTCATTCCAGTTTCAGGCAGGAAAAGACATGATTCATAAATTGTAAAATTTTGATGAGTTTGAATTCAAATAAGAAAAGTTACAGTACGAAAAAATGGAAGGAAATCGTTTTTCAGGATAATGTGGTCCAAAGAGGACGGAAGAGTGGGATGAAGCAGCAGAAGGCTGCTGAAACACATGACTGGAGGAAGACTCTCTGTTTTTGGGGCTGAACTGGACCGGAAACAGGAAGAAAGTTTTTCCTCAAGATTCAGATATTCGGTGTTTGTAACGGGAGGTATACCGTGGAGGGATAGGAAGGAGGAGGGCTTGTCGTATAAGAATAGCGGGATGTTTAAAAAAGAAGATCATGACTGCCGGCAGAGCCTGGCAGAAATGGAACAGACCGTGCAAGGACAGTCTGTTCCATTCTGAATTCAGACAGGAGTCTGTGTTTTATTCAAAAATGAGCTGTCCAAAGTTTTCCGGCAGATGAAAGTCTACAATCGGCAGATCCTGCCAGGAGAGCCAGTGTGGATTGGAGGTCTTGTCTGCACATTTTGTCACATTGGCGGTCCAGACCTGGCCTGAAAGATCTGCATGGACTTGATCTCCATAGCGAACAAAAAAGTCAATGGGAATGGCAAAGCCGAGCCGCCAGGTGACTGGTTCGGTGATTTCCGGATCCACCACAGAGGGCAGAGAATGGAAACGTTTGATCTGAACGTATTCCGATGGATCGACCGGAGTATATTTTCCGCTGCGCAGTTCGGTAATGTTGTAGAGCAGCATATTTCCGTTTGCACTGAACTCAAAATTGTAGTAGCGCAGATTGTTCATAGGGCGAATGAAGATTTCCACACAGGAATCGGTGCAGACCTGCTGCGGATATCCGGTGCTGACCGCTTTGACATAACGGTCATTAACTAGAAATAAGCCATAGATATACTGTTCATCATACAGGAGCTTCAAGTTGACATCCGAGGTGAATTCCTCTTTCGGAGCGTTTTCATTTTTTTTGCTGCTTCTGTAGCAATGATCCAGATGCATGAGATTGGCTTTTTCCCACTGGGGATCTGTGTAGAAATCTCCATCGAGGGCAACCGGGCCTGTGGCGTGTCGGACAATGTAAGACATGTTTGGTGAATCCTTTGTCTGTTTTGGCGAGTTTAAAGTACATCCAATGAGGACAGTGATACACAGCCCCATGATCAAAAACAGGATTTTTTTCTTTTTTATAAACATCATTTACGGGTTCCTTGTGACGGGGTCAACCACTACGATGCCGTCAAAATTGAGGCGGAGACGCCGATTGATCTGAGGATTCTACAATCCATGATCCAGTGCCGGAATCAGTCGTCCAGGAATTTCATTGTGAAGTTTCTCCCGGGAAATGTTGGCATCAAGAAAAACCATGAACGGAGCATCCTGATGATTTTTGTAAATGAGTTCGCATTGAATATATTTTCCATTGGATACAAAGACTTTTGTCAGCTGAATGGATGGATAGTCAAGTGTAATCATTTTGATAAAACTTAATACCATCAATGCTGTAGGATCGTCGATGCGTGCGCCCGGCTGGAGCGAAGGCGGCGGCGTGACAAAGGAAAGTTTCGGCAGTTCCATGGAAAGATTGGCACAGTAGTCTTTATCCATAATCACGCCGTTTTCATCGATGAGACGCCCCTGGCTCAGTTCGGCTCTGGGAATGCGTTCCAGCATTTCAACTTCGAGCTTGTCCGGGAGGACGCGGCTTACAGAGACTTTTTCCACTTCCGGAATGTTGTCCATAATGCTTTGTCTGAGCTTTGCCAGATCTATGGAAAACAGATTGGTATAACCCGGAATCAGCCCAAGTCTGTCGCAGAGGAGGCGGCTTTTGTTTTCACGGTCTTCCGGATTGCTGCCGCTCCAGAAGCCAGCCCGGCTTTCAATCGAAACATCTTCAAGCGTGAAGCGAGGATTCTTTTCGAAGAGCTGGATCTTTACGAACCAGAGAAGAGCGGCGCTGCCGATCCCGATTACGAGAATTATGCAGAGTCCGATCCAGAATTTAGCGGTACCGCTGAGTTTTTCAGCCCATTTGAATGTCATGAAGAATCCTTTTTCGATAAAACTTTCTTCTTTAAAAAACAGAGAATACTCTTGCTTTTCTTCCTATAGAATATATCTTCAAATAGTTTATTTTCCACTTCCCGCAGGATTTTTAAGAAATTTTTACGGGACTGGATGAGTTTTTTTCAGATCTCACATTTTTCTATTTAATCGATCAAAATAAGGATTGCCCAAAATGGAACTGCCTCAGGAACAGCCTGTAAATCTCTGGACGCACGAACCCCCTCTGGCTCATGGAAATGCTCCGGAAGATATTCCCACAATTACTGCCTATTATCCGGCAGAATGGAGAAAAAATAAAAAAGCCGTAGTTATTCTGCCTGGCGGAGCTTACTAGTGTCTGGCAGATCACGAAGGAGCCGGCTATGCCAGATGGCTGGCTCATCATGGATATTGTGCCTTTGTTGTAAAATACCGTCTTGGTTCAAATCACTATCATCATCCTGCTGAAATTTCGGATGCGGCCAGAGCTGTGCGGATTGTGCGCACTCATGCGAAGGAACTGGGAATTGATCCGCATAAGATCGGAATCATGGGGTCTTCTGCAGGGGGGCATCTTGCAGCTTCCTGTGCGACTTTTCATGAGATGGGAATCCGGGAGGAAGGCGAGTCCATGGAGAAGAATCTGGGACGGCCGGATTTTACCATCCTGTGTTATCCGGTGATTTCTTCTGATGAGAAAATCGGGCATACCTACTCTTTTGACATGCTGCTGGGGCCTGATGCTGATCCTAAACTGAGAACATTGCTTTCCATGGAAAAGTCTGCGGACAAGGATACTCCGCCTGCTTTTATCTGGCATACCTGGGAGGATCTGGCAGTGCCGGTGGAAAACAGCCTTCTGTATGCTTTGAGACTTAGAGAATGCGGTGTGCGGTTTGATATTCATGTGTACGAAAAAGGCGGACATGGCATGGGGCTTGGCGATGGTCATCCCTGGGGAGAAGAGTGCCTGCGTTTTCTGGACAGCATCTGAAGGACTTATTGATCTACAAGTTTTGCAAAGAATAAACGAATGACAGACTTCTCTGCAGAAAAGGGAGAGGAGTCTGCTATTTTTTTCAGATTTTCTCATGTTGCGCATTTTTTGATTGAGAAGGCGTACCATTAAAATCGGGATCGGAAAAAGAAGAGCGGATCAGCTGTTCTTCCTGAAACAAGATGGACAGAGCCGGCAGCCGGCAAATCATATGCAGCCAGAGTATGGCTGTTGGAGGAGACTATCGGCAGACTTTCGAGTTTCTGCCTGGAAAATCGGTCATCCAGGAGGATAAAAACAAGCGCCTGTTCTTTGCAGAAAGACTGTCAACATCCTGATATCGAACAAAAGGAAAATAATTCGCCATGGAACAGAAACAGTCTCAGAAAACCGATCGGTTTCAGCTGATGGCAGCCCCACTTCAAGGCTATACCCTGTCTGATTTCCGGAATGCCCATCGAAAAAGCTGTGGAGGGGCAGATGTCTATTTCACCCCGTTTCTGCGCTTGGAAAAAGGGCTTGTCCGGAAGAAGGAACTGGCGGATCTGCGCAGAGATTTGGAAGTGGAAAGCCGTGGTATTACTGTCCCCCAGCTGATGGTGAAAAGTCCGGAAGAACTGGCTGTTTTCGTGGAGACAATCCGGCAGGAAAATGTACTGCGGGAATCCTTTCATTTTCCTCCTTTCCAATGGATTGATTTAAACTTTGGCTGTCCGTTTCCGAAAATGACGGAACATGGATATGGCGCCGGAATTCTGGCAGAAGAGGATTGTGTGAAAAAACTGCTCTGCTCACTGAAAAAATATCCGGACTTTCATTTCTCTGTGAAAATGCGTGCAGGAATGCATTGTCGCGATGACTGGAAGAAATTGGTGGGATTTCTCATTGATGCAGATCTGGAGCTGGTTGTTTTTCATGGAAGAACAGGCGATCAGGGATATGACGGCGAGGCAGACTGGACTCTCTGTCTGGATTTTGCTGAATGTTATGGCGGGCGTGTCGTGTATAATGGCGACATCCGGACGCTGGAACAGGTTCGTTTTCTAAGGGAAAAGATTCCACATTTGTGCGGAATCATGGCAGGTCGCGGTCTTCTGGCCAATCCTCTGCTGTTTCTGGAAATCCGGGAAAACGGAAAAAGATACCTGCAGGAAAGAATTCAGCATTTGGAGCAGTATACTACATATTTCCTGGAGGAAGTTTCCCGCAGAACAGATCAGGTTCTTCCGGAGTAGAAGCGATTATGGGATTTTTTTCTGCCGGAAGCGGATAAGCGTCTGCGTAAAAAAATCCAGAAATCAACAGATCTGGATGAATATCAGTTCTGGGTGAAGGAACTTTTTTCTCAGATGACGGAATCCGGAAAAGAGGATAGCAGTCCTTCCGGGAATGAGGATGAGCCGGACCTGGAAGATTGTTAAACGTTGCATTTATCTCTGTGAGAAAAGGAAACCAAACTTGTCTGTGGTCTCCTGCTTAACAGAGAACGGATCCACTTCCAGACTTTGATTTTGAATTTCCATGCAGTACAATGGAGGCAGACACTTTTCTATTGTGGGAACGTTTCTGATTTAAAAAATTTCCCGGCAGTCGGCCAGAATGGAAAGACCTTCTCTTAATTTTGCAAAACTGCCGGCGGAAGAGAGAGAGACTCGGAGAAAAGGGTGTCTGGGATTTTTCCGGACAGCAAAATGGTCTGAATGCTGAACTAAAATCCCCTTTTCGGCAAGAGTTTGCTCAATGCGTGCACCGCTTTCCCGGGAGGCGATAGGCAGACTCCGGAAAAAGGCATAAGGATGAGCACTGCTGTCATTCATCTCCGGGAAAATTTGATTGAACAGCTGATTGGCTTTTAAGGCAAGAGATTTCTTTTTTTCGAGAATGGCGGATGCTTTTCCGCTGAGAATGAGTTCCGTGATAATTTCCGCATCCAGAGAGGAACTTTTAATGTTCATACTGTAAAGTCCGTGAAGAATGCGTTTGCGGAAGGCTTCCGGAAATGCGGCAAAGGCTATGCGTATGCCGGTGCAGAGATTTTTCGTGGAACCGCAAATAAAAAATGTCTGGTCCGGAAGCATGGAGAAAAGGGAGCGGACGGGACCTTTCCCGGATCCGAGAGTGCCCATGAGGTCATCTTCAAGGAGGATGAGACGGTGTTTCTGTATGATTTGTGCAAGGGCTTTTTTCCTGTTTTCCGACATGCTGAGAGCTGTTGGATTGGAGCAGGAAGGCATCAGAAAGATGCCGCTGATTTTTTCACGGGAACATTGTTTGTCCAATGCTTCGGGATCCATGCCTTGCGCATCTCCGGGAATGGGGATGATCTGGAGGTGAAACAGTTTTGCAGCCTCGATAAAATTGGCATAGGTGAATTCGTCTGCTGCGATGCGGTCCCCCAGACGGAAAAGGGAGACCAGTGCTACAGTCAAAGCGTTTTGCGCTCCTGAAAAAATGGCGGTGTGATTGCAGTCTGTACGGACATCCATCTGTTCCATCCAGCGGACGCCTGCCGCACGTTGATGCAGATGGCCTTCCGCATCTGAATAGGCACAGAGCTTTTTCAGATATTCTTTGCTCAGAACAGACTACGCAGTTTCAGGAATGAAATCATTGCATTCATCAAATACATGAACAATGCCAAGCTGAATTTTTCCGGATGGATTCAGAAAATCATTTCCGTGGCCGGTATATGGCGCCGTAAAGGTGCCTTTCCCTGCAATGCCGTAGATTAAATGTTTCTCCCGACAGAGATCATACGCTCGTGTGACGGTTGTAAAATGAATGTCCAGAAAGTCGGCCAGCTCCCGCTGGGGTGGAAGACGTGTGCCGGGAGCCAGATGGCCGTTTTGAATATCTTCTTCCAGCAGGTTTGCTAGAGAGAGGTAGCAGGGTCTGGATAATTTGGAACGATCGGGTCTCCAGCTCATTTTATAATTTTCAAAGGAATTGACCGGCATAAGGATTTGTCTCCTGAAATTTGTAATCCATACAATTTAATCATTTGTATGTATTATATCCTCTGATATAGTAAACAGCAAACGTTTTCCGGAAAAAATACATACATATAAAAACAGTCAGGAGAAAGAAATGAACGAAAAACAAGCTGAATTGAACCGCAACCTTGCCCAGATGCTCAAGGGTGGCGTAATTATGGATGTTACAACTCCGGAACAGGCTCGTATTGCTGAAGAAGCCGGAGCCTGTGCCGTGATGGCTCTGGAAAGAATTCCTGCAGATATCCGGGCTGCCGGAGGAGTTTCCCGCATGAGCGACCCGAAAATGATTAAGGGAATCCAGCAAGCTGTTTCGATTCCTGTGATGGCGAAGTGCCGAATCGGGCATTTCGTGGAAGCTCAGGTTCTGGAGGCAATTGAAATCGATTATATCGACGAAAGCGAAGTGCTTTCGCCTGCCGATGATGTTTACCATATTGACAAGACTCAGTTCCGAGTTCCCTTTGTCTGCGGAGCCAGAGATCTGGGAGAGGCGCTCCGGCGCATTCATGAAGGAGCTTCCATGATTCGGACCAAAGGGGAGCCCGGAACGGGAGACATTGTTCAGGCGGTTCGCCATATGCGGAAGATGAATGCGGAAATCCGCAGACTGGTTTCCATGCGTGAAGACGAACTGTATGAAGCCGCCAAGCAGCTTCAGGTGCCTTGCGATCTGGTCTTTTATGTGCACCAGAATGGAAAACTGCCGGTCGTGAACTTTGCCGCAGGCGGAGTGGCAACTCCCGCAGATGCCGCACTTATGATGCAGTTGGGTGCAGAAGGCGTCTTTGTCGGATCCGGCATTTTCAAATCAGGAAATCCGGCCAAGCGTGCGCAGGCCATTGTAAAAGCTGTTACCAATTTCAAAGACGCTGGAATGATTGCGGAGCTTTCCGAGGATCTGGGAGAAGCCATGGTCGGCATCAATGAACAGGAGATTCAGCTGCTTATGGCGGAAAGAGGCCAGTAAGAATGCGTGAAAGAATTGCGGTCCTGGCTTTGCAGGGGGCGTTCCTGGAACATGAACAGGCTTTGGAAAGACTCAATATAGACTGGTGTGAAATCCGTCAGGCGAAGGACCTGGAACAGGCTTTTGACGGACTGATTCTGCCTGGAGGAGAAAGCACCGTTCAGGGGAAGCTGCTTCGGGAGCTTGGACTTTTCCATGCATTGAAAAAGCGCATTGAAGATGGAATGCCAGTCATGGCAACCTGTGCCGGGTTGATTCTGCTGGCAGAACATTTGGTGGATGATCCCACTGTGTGGTTCGGAACACTTCCTGTAACCGTGCGCAGAAATGCCTACGGTCGGCAGCTGGGGAGTTTTTTTACTCGGGGGGCTTTCGGCGACATTGCAGACTGTCCCATGACATTCATCCGTGCGCCGTTCGTGGAGTCATGTCGTCCCGGTGTTGAGGTCCTTTCTCGCTTCGACGGCCAGATAACAGCAGTCCGCTGGCAGAATCAGCTTGCCATGGCATTCCATCCGGAACTGGACCAGGATATGCGTATTCACCGGAATTTTCTGGAGATGGTCCGGCATCCTGCTTCTTGTCTCTGTTGCTCATAATGGAAGAATCGGCGGGATAGCATTTTTCATCCTTACGGGAAGCTGGTGCGCTTATGATCCGACCTTTATGGAATAAATGGAAAAAAGCCGCCTGGTTTCCCCATCGTATGAGGGGCTGTTGATGAAATGACTCAGCCGTGAAGTCAGACAAAGTCCTGTATGGCATCATTCTCTTGATAACAGAGACCCGTCAGATGCCAGACAGGACTTTTCTTGTTTATACATTCAAAAAAGCCCTGGTTTTTGATTTGACGGTTTTTTGACGGATCCAGTGACGGATTTTTTGAAACTGGAAAATTCTGAATTTTTTACGTTCCCGATTCCCTTACGATGGCTGGAATTCCTTAAAAAACCGTTTGAATCAGGATCATGTAAAAAAGGGTGGAGGAAAGAATGGACAGAAGGGGATTGTGCTTCCAGAGCTGGAGTCCTACGCAGAGCGCCGAAGCCAGAAGTTCCGGAATACCGTAGGGACTGCTGAAAACAGGCGTATTCTGAAAACAGTAGACAATCAGAAGCTAAATGACGGCAGGACTGATTACCCGTCCGATGTAGAGGATGACTTCCGGAGGGTTCTTGTCTTTTCTGCCGAATGCGGCAAATGCAAAACCCCGAAGAGCAAATGTGACCGCGAACATAACGGCTGTCGCGCTCAATAAATAGGTTGTAGAAGGAGTATCCATCAGGAAGTGGCTGTGTCCTTTCTGCCGGTCGTGCTACTGCTGCTGGAGATGCACGCCTGGCTGTCTTGCCCTTCAGAAACGGAGGATTTGTTTTCTGTGCGGGACGTTCCTTCCAGCTTTTTCCGGAAGCTCAACAGCAGAATCAAAATTAAAACAATGGCGGGGATCAGCATGTTCCCGCGGAAAACAGTCAGAGAGATCAATCCGCAAAGTCCTCCGATGACTGCCGGAATGCGGTTTTCTTTTCTGGCAAGCTGATCCGTAAGGATGACCATGAAGAGTCCTTGCATGGCAAAATCAATGCCTTCGGAATTGAATTCGACAAGACTGCCTGCAATATTGCCGAGGACAACTCCCAGAATCCAGTAGGAATGGTCCAGCGCTGCAATCAGGAAACAATACGTGACAGAGTCTTCTCCGGGAGGTGTTTTGTTTTCCACTTCCAGGGCAAAGGTTTCGTCTGTGAGCGTAAGAATCATGTAGAGTTTCAGGGCCGGCTTCAGATTTTTCCAGCGCTGGATAAGGGGCAGTCCATAAAGTGCATAGCGGAAATTCAGGCAGAAGGTGATAAGTGCTACTGAAATGAGCGCTGTTTGATTGCAGAACATATCTACAAGCAAAAACTGCAATGCTCCGGAAATACTGGTTGCCGAGGTTATCAATGCCCAGAATGCTCCCAGGTGTGCTTTTCCTGCAAGGAGAATTCCTGCTGCGATCCCCATGGCAAGGTATCCCATGAGAACCGGCAGTGATGCTTTGAACGCGGCGGATGCAACTTTTCGGGTGAAAACCATGGAACGCCATTCCTTTATGGAGAGAATGCAGAATGATGTGAATAGAAATATGAATAAATACTATACTCCGGAATCAGGAAAACTCAAGAATAACAGTGTCTTCCTGCTGTAAAAATAAACCTGGAGAAAAAAAGCTTGAATGAGAGTGGTATTTTCACCGTCTTTTTGAAAATCGTTTTGAAAATCCCGGCTTACCGTAGTGATCGAGTGAACCGGATAAAGAAAAGCAGATCCGCCACTTCCCGGAGACAGGATCCTTTCCGGAAGCGGAGAAGAAAAAATGTATTTCAGGACAGAATTAAAAAAAACAAGGAACAAGATTTTATTTTTATATGTCTGAAAAAAAAGAATCTTTTTTCCCCTTGAATATATAAAATCATAAAATAAAGAAAAAAGAAAAATAAAGACAATTATTTGTTTTACAGGATCCAAATTGATCAAGAAACATAATTTTCGTCCTGAAAAAAAAGAGGAAATAAAAAAACTGTCTTTTTACAAATAAAACTTTAAAAATATTTGCATAATAGCTGAGTGATGATAACATAACAATGAAAGGATCCAGAAATACAGACGGAAAAACAAAAATTTTCGGGAGAAAACTTCATGCCGCCTTCAGAAAAAACAGCCTTGATTACAGGTTGTTCCAGTGGAATTGGAAAAGCTTTATGCCTTTATTTCAAAGAACAGGGCATCCGGGTGATTGGTGTGTCCAGACATGCGCCTGATTTTCCGCTGGATCACTGGATTTGCGCAGATCTTGTCAGAAGTGAAGACCGTGAAAAAATTCTCCAGGAAACCAGCCTTTTCACAGGAGGAAAACTGGATCTGCTGATTAACAATGCCGGAATGGGAAGCTATGCCACCTGGGAGGAATTGAGCGAAGAAGATTTGCGGAAAGTTTTTGAACTGGATTTTTTCGCAGTGGTGCTGCTTACACGCAAACTCCTGCCGCTTCTGGAAAACAGCGGGAAAGGGACTGTTATCAATATCTCTTCGTCGGCGTCCAGACTGTGGGTGCCGTGTATGGGAGCCTATTGTGCAGTCAAGAGTGCTGTTAGCATGTTTTCGGATTCTCTTCGTCCGGAGCTGGCTTCCCGTGGAATTCATGTGATGGATGTCCGGCCGGGACAGATCAGCACTGGTTTTTCCTCCAGAGCCTGCGGATGCAGAAGGCCGCCTGATGCTCCCGGAGCAAAAAGCAATGCCCGCGGACTTGCACGGGCTGTTTATCGTGGATGGCGGAGTTCCGGAAGAAACGTATTGTACTATCCGTGGTGGATCGGAATGGGTATTTTTTTTATCCGGAATGTAATTCCGGGAATTTATGACAGAATCAGCCGGAAACTTTGGAAGCTGAAATAACAGGGACATTTGTCCCGACAGTACGGCGTTTTGCCTGAAAATGGGAAGCGGGGAGAGGAGGGAAGTTTTCACGTTATATTGCCTGCAGAGAAAGATAGATTGCTGCAGAGTGTTGACAGACCGCAGAAAAATGTTATATTTATTGAATTATAATTATTGTATTTTTAAAAGTAAATAAGGGAGGACCAGATGTCTGATATCAAAACGATATTTGCCGATGAAGTCCGAAGATTGTCCCGGAAAGAAATTAAAGTAGCAACATCATCTTTTGCCGGCCAGATTTAGACTTTGAAAAAAGAAATAGCTGAGCTTTCCCGTGAACTGAAAAAATTGAAAAAAGAGGAAGAAGACCTGAAAAAAGTCTCAGAAATGTTCTGTTCAGCGGGTTTTCCCCATGGCAATGGCTCTGAAGAAAGTCATTCAGAATCTCCTGCACATCCTAAGCAGTTCCGTGTCAGTGGAGCCCGGCTTGCAAAAATTCGGAAGAAACTGGGATTGACCCAGGCAGAATTCGCTGCAATTCTGAATGTTACAACGCTGACCGTCTCAAATTGGGAACGAGGTAAGAATAAAATCCGCCAATGCCAGAAAAAAGCCATTGCAGAGTTGAGCCGGATGAGCCGCAACGACTTGAATGCATTCCTGGCTGAAAAGTTGCCGGCTCACAAAATAGATAAGCCTCATGGCATTCGCCTGCATCATCGAAAGGAAAAGGATTCCAGCATTCAGGCCTTTCCGGAAGAGGAAATTGAACCGGATACGGAGAATGAAATTCATGAGGTTTCGGTATCTGCAGTATAACTGTAGTATAAGGAATGATGGGAAGTCCCCCTGAAGAGAAATTCATGTTTTTCTGGGGATGTTCTTGTTCTGGAACTTTTACTGTGTTCACAGAATTCTGAAAATGATTTTTTAGAGAAGCTCCTTTTGGAAAGAACTTTACAAGTCTTTTTCCCAAAGGAGCTTCCTGTTTTTTGAATGGCATATCGGATATATATTGGGGGCAGTTACAGGATACTGCATATTTATATCATAACAGAGGGGATAGCAAAATGAAGAAAACTGAAGAATGATGATGCCTGAAACGATTGTCCTCTGATTCTGTGGCAAGGAGCAATATTTTGTTTCCGTCAGTCAGGATGAGGTATCCAGAATGATAGGAGGGTAAAAGGATGGCAGCAAGAAGAGTAAAAGAAGAGAATAAAAAAAGGAGAGATACATTTTCCTTTCTACCTGATGGAATTCAAGCATGAAAGAATTCTAATTTTTTGAGAACAGCATCTCTTATTCTGCTTGCGGTTGTTTCCTGCCGATTTAGTAAGTCTGCGAAGATTGAGAAAAAAGAAAATTTCAGGAATAGAGCATGGATAGAAATGAAAATGATGGATAGCTTTTCCTGTCTGCTTGTTTCCTGGCAAATAGCTGGGAGAAACCGTGGAGTATTCTGCTTCCCGGATTCCGTTTCAAAAACAAAGTGGAAATTCCGCAAGAGCTGAAAAAATTTTTTCAAATGTTTTATCTGCAAAAGCAAGCGGGACAGGAAAAGACGCGGATTTTCTTAAGTCCGCACTTGAATTTTTGGGAAAAAGAACCATTGTAAAGGATATTCCCCCGAAAGAAATATTTTTCAGGGTATTTTTTTGTTCGTTTTTTATACACAAAACTAAAGAAAGGATTGGACAAGTGAAATAGTCCAGCATTTTTGTATCTGTTCTGGCAGGAATATAGGCTCTTCCGGCCTATGCTGCTGCTCCGACAGGGCTCGATGCAATCAACCAGGTGGATGCCATTGATATGACTTGGTTTATTGCTCCGTTATGCGCTTTGATTGCGCTGGCGGCCGCATTGTTCTGCTACAAGCTCATGATCAGGTCTCCCAAAGGCAATGCCCGCATGGAGGAAATTGCCGGTTATGTGCGTGCAGGGGCTATGGCCTACTTGAAACAGCAGTATTCCAAAGTCGGTCTTGTTTTTGCAATTCTGTTTGTAATCTTTCTGGTTCTGGCACTTCTGAAACTCCAGAATCCATTTGTTCCGGTAGCATTCCTGACCGGCGGTTTCTTCTCCGGACTCTGCGGTTTTATTGGAATGAAAACAGCAACTGCCGCTTCCAGCAGAACGGCTCAGGGTGCGAGCGAAAGTTTGAACCGCGGTCTGCAGGTAGCTTTCCGTTCCGGTGCGGTGATGGGGCTTGTTGTTGTTGGTTTCGGCCTTCTGGACATTACAATCTGGTATTATATCCTTGACCAGCTTGTGTATACTTATGACCATATGACAAACGGTCTGAGCTTCCTGGGATTCCAGCTGATTGAGCCCGGATTTATCAGCAGCCATAGCAAGCTGGTTGAAATTACCACAACCATGCTGACATTTGGAATGGGTGCATCCACTCAGGCTCTGTTTGCCCGTGTAGGTGGCGGTATCTATACAAAAGCCGCTGACGTGGGTGCTGACCTGGTTGGTAAAGTTGAAGCGGGTATTCCGGAAGACGATCCCCGCAACCCGGCTACCATTGCAGACAATGTAGGTGACAACGTCGGTGACGTTGCCGGTATGGGTGCTGACCTGTATGAATCCTACTGTGGATCCATTCTGGCAACAGCTGCACTGGGTGCGGCTATTCCGGTAGTGAGCAATTTTGACCCGGCAAACATGACAATGCGTGTGAATGCACCGATGATTATTGCCGGTATTGGTATTATTCTTTCCATTCTGGGTATTTTTGCTGTCCGTTGCAAGGAAGGCGCCAGCATGATGACTCTGCTTAAAGCTCTGCGCCTTGGCACTTGGGGCTCTTCCTTCCTGATCATTGTTGCATGCGCTGTCATGGCGGCTCTCCACATGATTTCCTGGGGTATTTTCGGAGCCGTAGTTGCCGGTCTGATTGCCGGTGTGATCATTGGATACTCTACAGAATACTATACATCTGACGAGTACAAACCTACAAAAGAACTGGCAGCTCAGGCTCAGATGGGTCCTGCTACTGCAATTATTGATGGTTTGGCTGTAGGTATGTTGTCTTCCGCTGTTCCTGTAATTGCAACGGTTCTTGCAATCCTCTGCTCCTTTGCTTTTGCAGGCGGCTTCAAGCCTATCACGGATGCCGGAGGTGGCACAATTTCCGGTCTTTACGGAATCGGTTTTGCTGCTGTAGGTATGCTGGCTACTCTGGGGATTACTTTGGCGACAGACGCCTATGGCCCGATTGCGGATAATGCCGGCGGAAATGCTGAAATGTCGCATCTTCCCCCGCATGTTCGTGAGAGAACAGATGCTCTGGATATGCTGGGCAACACCACTGCAGCTACAGGAAAAGGTTTTGCCATTGGATCTGCAGCTCTCACTGCAATGGCTTTGCTGGCTGCTGAAATTCAGGAAATTGAAATTTGGGGCAGAAAATTCAATATCTTTAGTGATTCTGTCCTGGAACAGCTGAATACGCCTACTGCAGATAACTTTAAGGTCCTTGTGGAGACTTTCTCCATCAACATTATGAATCCGATGCTGCTTTGCGGTATGTTCATTGGTTCTATGATGGCCTTCGTATTCTGTGCTCTGACAATGAAAGCTGTTGGACGTGCTGCCGGTCATATGGTGGAAGAAGTCCGCAGACAGTTCCGGGAAATGCCGGGTATTATGGAAGGCAAAGCCACTCCGGATTATGCTCGTTGTGTAGCGATTTCCACAAAAGGTGCTCAGCACGAAATGATGATCCCGGCTCTGCTGGCTATCATTATTCCGGTTGTTACTGGTCTGATCCTGGGGGTTCCGGGAATTATGGGACTGCTGGCTGGCGGTTTGACCACCGGATTTGCTCTGGCCTGTATGCTGAACAATGCCGGAGGAGCATGGGATAACGCCAAGAAGCATATTGAAAAAGGCAACTTCGGCGGTAAGAAACTGCCGAACGGCGAGAAGAATCCTGTTCACGGCGCTGCTGTGATTGGTGATACGGTTGGCGATCCTTGCAAAGATACTTCCGGTCCGTCTCTGAACATTCTGGTGAAACTGATGAGCATGGTTGCGGTGGTCTTTACTCCGCTTATCATTAAAGTTTCTCCAATCATTCAGCAGTGGCTCGGACTTATTCCGAAATCCTGATAAAGATTCTGTTTCAATAAAAGAATCGAGAAGCCTTCAGTTCGGAAATATTCCGGCTGGAGGTTTTTCTTTTTTTCGCCTGTAGGGAAAAGGAGCGAAAAATTGCAAAAGATTTCAAAACAGATTTTGATGTACCTGAAAAAAGATCGGATTATATATTCTCAAGTTGTTTTACAGGAATACGGATTCAAAAAACAGGATTGAAATACTGCCGGTGGTCGGAAGACATGGATGGAATATATTGCTGAAAGAGTTTTTCCTGTTCAACTTTTTTATTGCAGGATTCTTTTTAATGCCGATGAAATGCAAGCTGGCGGGGTGGATGAACTTCTGTCAGCTTGTTTGTTTCTTGGATCAGAAAAGCATCTGTATTTGAGTCTCTGTCACTTTGGGGCTGTTCCGGGACACTGAAAAGAGAAAAATGTCCGGAAGAGTGGAGGCGGAAACAGTTGAAGAAATTTCCTGGTAATCGTTTATCGGTATAACTTGCTGGCTGTACGCAATAAGGTATAGCGAATAGGGTCGATTGGCTTTGCCGGTCTCGGGATTCAAGTAAAAGGCTGAATCAGTCGAATGGATGGATCCAGTTTTTCCCGGGCGGTTTTGAAGGCTGCAGTACAGATTTCAAAATCGCTGAAAAGAGCAAAAAGCGTTGGACCGCTTCCGGAAATTTGCACCTGAAGAGCTCCGGATTCGAGAAGTACTTTTTGGATGATGTGCAGGACCGGGAATTTATTCCAGAGAGCATGTGACAGATCATTCCTTAAAAGTTTTGCCGCTTCGGAAAGATTGTTTTCCTGAAGAGCCTGGATCATCTGTTCACAAGTGCGGGAGTCTCTCCGTATCTGCTGCCAGTCCAGATGTTGATAGGCCCATGCCGCAGATACAGGGAATCCGGGGGCTGCCAGAAGAATGGGAAGACGGGAAGGAATCTTCTGAAGGGGTTCGAGTTTTTCTCCAATTCCCCGGGCTCTGGATGTTTCAGGATGAAGAAAGAAGGGAACGTCGGCACCAAGCGAGAGAGCCGCTTCCTTCAGATTGTCTTCGGACAGCAGGTGAAATGTGTTTTGAAGCGCAATGAGAGTCGCTGCAGCGTCCGAAGAACCGCCTCCCATACCTGCCGCCACCGGAATATTTTTGGTCAGGCTGATCGTACAGGGTGGAACTGGACGGGATGCCAGCTGAAAGTAGGTTTCAACTGCCCGGACACAGAGATTGCGTTGCAGGCTCCCCAGGGATTCTGCAGGGCAATTTGTACAATGAAGGCTTATCGGATATTCGTGTGTGCCGACGTCAGCGGGTTCCGATTCAAAATGGATATACAATTCATCGCTCGGTGTCTGCAAGGGATAAAAGAGCAGATCCAGCTCATGATACTGGTCTGCCCTTTTGCCGGTAACTTGCAGGAAGAGATTGATTTTAGAGAACGCTTTCATTCAGCAAAAAAAAGTTGCAGCCCCTTGTTAGCGGGCGCTTCTGTAAAGTTCATATTTCTGGTTGTAGGCTTCGATTGCCTGGCAGATCTCCACGGCAAGTTCGAGTGCCCTCAGCCCCTGGCGGCCGGGAACTTTAGGCTGGACAAGAGTGCCGGTCCTGCGGGTTTCATTGACCGCTTTGACGAAATCTGCAATTTCATCGGCCAGAGCATTTTTCTCACAGAGGTTCAGGGCTTTTTTCCCGATTCCCAGAGCTCCGCGGTGATAAATGGTTCCATCATTTTTTGCATAATCCATGGAAAGATAAGAATCTGTCTGGAATACGCGGAATTTGCGCATCGGTTCAGCACTGATGCGGCTGGCTGTAATATTGGCTACAGCACCATTGACAAATTTCAGACGTACATTAGCAATATCTTCCGTCTGGCTGAGAATCGGCATGCCGATGGCGTCAAAGGATTCAACAGGCTCGCCAACCATGGTGAGAACAAGGTCGATATCGTGGATCATGAGATCCAGAACTACGCTGACTTCTGTGCCACGCCGAAGCTGTCCCGGCCGGGGCGGCGGATATTTGGAAAGACGGTGCGCTTCAATGAACAGGGTTTTTGCCTTATGCTGTTCCAGATAGTCCATGGCGGGATTGAAGCGCTCCACATGGCCCACTGCAAAAACGATCCCTTTTTTTTCTGCGGCTTCCACCATTTCTTTGGCATCGCTGACTGTGGAGGCAATGGGTTTTTCCACAAGAATATGCTTGCCTTTTGCAATGAGCGGCATGACAGAATTATGATGATAAGTTGCAGGAACGGCTACTGTCAGGGCATCGCACTGATCTGCGAGTTCATTCATATCGTGATAAACACGGACTCCGAATTCATCTCCGACTGCTTTGGCGGCTTTTTCACTGACATCAAAAACCCCAATGAGCTGAACATCCGGGTTGGCTTTATAAAGACGGGTGTGATAGCGTCCGAGAACACCGGTTCCGATGACTCCGACCTTCAGTTTTTCACTGCTGGCGCTGCTGGACATGACGAGATCCTTTCTTGTGCCGGCCTGTTTTTAGTCTTGCTTCCCTGCATGGACAATATGATTGAAAAAATGTCCCGAGAAGGTTTCAGGAACGGGCCGGGCCCGGTTTCAATCTGTCGGGCTTGATTAAATAGTTTATACCGTCTAGGACAACAGCATATAATACAGCAGATCCGCTGGATTTTCAATGATTGTCTCTGAAACATCAGGAAAATGACTGTACTTTGCGTTGAACTTCCCGGGTTTGAGCGGTATCTTAAAGGCATCGTAAGACTGCACAATAAAAGTGTTGCAAGGACAGAAAGTCAGGAGGAAATTTGATCATGCCGTCTGCACAGAAACTTCTTTACAAGCGTGTACTGCTGAAAATCAGCGGTGAATCTTTGAAAGGCGATCAGGAACACGGTTATTCTCAGGATGCCGTGAAAAGCGTTGTCCGACGTATTCGCGAGGCTCTGGACATGGGTGTTGAAATTGCCCTGGTTGTAGGGGCAGGCAACATCTGGCGCGGAATCAAGGGTGCCGGAGACGGTATGGATCGTGTTACTGCAGACTATATGGGAATGCTTGCCACGGTTATGAATGCGCTCTGCCTGAAAGATGCGTTTACACGGGAAGGCGTCCCTGTTGCAGTGCATTGCTCTGTGGATATGCGGCCTTTCGCTGAAAAATTCGACCGGGATGCAGCTCTGCGGCAGCTTGCAGAAGGAAAACTGGTGATTTTTGCAGGCGGCACAGGTTCCCCCTATTTCACCACAGATACGACAGCCGTTCTACGCGCACTGGAAATTCAATGTCAGGCCGTGATGAAAGCTACTAAGGTCAATGGCATTTATACAGCGGATCCCATGAAGGATCCATCCGCAGAGAAGCTGGAGCATCTGAGCTTTGATGAGGCTGTACAGGGACAGTTCAAAGTGATGGATTCCGCGGCATTTTCACTTTGTCGGGATAACAGTCTTGATATTATTGTGTTTAATTTTTCCGAACCGGGCGCACTTGCCAAAGTCCTTTGCGGAGATTATTCCGTGGGAACGATTGTTTCCTGAGAAACAGAATGTCTGTAATGATGAAAAAACTCCCATAGGCAAGAGTATGAAATCTTTTCAGAAATCCTTGATTTCTCCAGAGAAAAATTTGAAAAGACCGGAAGCGCAGATATATTATAACCCCGGCAGTACAAACTGGAAAAGTTCCAGTCTCAAACAGCGGGCCGCGGATTTTCTGCCGCAGCAGAAGTGCGGCAAAATATGAAAAAAAGACTTTTTAATGAATCGTGGAGTGACAAAATGGGAAAATCCTATAATGTTGCAGTTGTCGGCGCCACCGGCGCAGTCGGCATTGAAATGATGGAAACACTGGAAAAACGCAATTTCCCGGTTTCCAATCTGAAACTTCTTGCTTCTGCCAGATCCGTGGGGAAAACCTTTAAATTCCACGGAAAAGATATTGCAGTGGAAGAACTGACTCCCGAATCTTTTAAAGGAGTGGATATTGCATTGTTCAGTGCAGGCGGATCCATTTCCAAGGAATATGCAAAATACTGTGTCGATGCAGGTGCAGTGATGATTGATAATTCCAGTGCTTTCCGCATGGATCCGGATGTGCCGCTGGTTGTGCCTGAAGTAAATGGTGAGGATGTGTTCAAACACAAAGGCATTATTGCAAATCCGAACTGCACTACGGCCATTATGTGTGTGGTTGTGTATCCCCTTCATAAGGCTAAAAAGCTTAAACGTATGGTTGCTTCAACCTATCAGGCTGCCTCCGGCGGAGGCGCAAAAGCCATGCAGGAACTTCTGGATCAGACCAGAGCTGTTCTTGAAGGAAAGGAACCGGAAGTGAAAGTGATGGCGCAGCAGATTGCATTCAATCTGTTCCCGCATATCGACGTCTTCCAGGAAAACGGCTATACCAAGGAAGAAATGAAGATGGTCAATGAAACCCGCAAGATCATGCATCTGCCGGATGTTCAGATTTCCTGTACTTGTGTGCGTGTGCCGGTGCTGCGGGCTCATTCAGAGTCTTTGAACCTGGAATTTGAAAATCCCATTACCCCGGCGGAAGCCAGAGAGATTCTGGAGAAGTCTCCCGGTGTGGAAGTGATGGACGATGTGGCCAATAAAGTATATCCTATGCCGATTCTGGCAACCCGCAAGTATGATGTGCTGGCAGGACGTATTCGTCAGGATGTTTCCCGCACGGATGGAAAAGGTTTGGACATCTTTGTCAGTGGCGACCAGCTTTTGAAAGGTGCGGCTCTGAATGCTGTTCAGATTGCTGAAGTTCTTATCAGCAAAGAACAGTGACTAAGCAGCTTCTACGGATCCGAGCAAGGTGTTTTTGAAAAATCCGAATCCCCGTCCTCCCGTCAGAGAGGAACGGGGATTTTTTTAGATTCAGGGGACTATTTTTAAGATGGACAAGTTCCTCTTTCTGCATGCACTCTGCAGAGAAACACCAATGATGTAACAACTAAATGGTATTTACTGGAGTTCCTTTTTCAGCTTACACGCTGGAGCGGGGTGGGGACTGTGAACGAAATTCTGGAGCCTCTGACAGGATGTTTCTGAAAGTGCAGAAAATGGGGGAGATCCCTTTGAAGGAATGGAACTAAAAAGAGTCTTGAAAAAGAGCAGGGACCAGCCATTTTGAAAGAATAAGGGGATGGACTGTTTGAGGAGTTTTTTTGTTTTTTGAATGCTGTTTGCATCTCCTCCCGGCGAATACAGTTCGTGCATGATGGGGAAAAGAAAAAGGACAGTAGACAAACTTTGGGTGTTTTAACGATTCCAATCAGACATTCCGGGAGGACCTGTGACATGAGAGAAATCATCCATTATGAAGAACCGCTATTTCGACCTCCGGCGGAGGCAGAATCCTTGATTTTTCAGGTAGCCCGAGGCTGTCCCCATAACAGCTGCCGGTTTTGTGGAATGTATAAAGGTGTTCGCTACCATCTGCGTAATGAACAGGAAGTCCTGCATGAAATGGAACAAGCGGGAAAGGCATTCCCGGATGTCCGCCGGATTTTTCTTGCAGACGGGGATGTGATGGCACTTCCATTTGATCTTCTGAAAAAATATCTTGAGTTCCTTTTAAAAGTTTTTCCTCAGGTGAGAAGGATTAATCTTTATGCAAATGGCAGTTCCATTGCATCCAGAACGGAGGAGGAACTACAGATATTGCGGAATCTGCGTGTCCATACGCTTTACATGGGGCTTGAAAGCGGATGCCAGATTTTGCTGGATCGCTTTAAAAAGAAGGAGTCTGTGCATGAAATGGTTCAATCTGTTATCCGCACCCAGCAAATGGGATTCAGCTGTTCGGTTATGATTCTGCTTGGGCTTGCAGGGCCGGACCTTGTTGAAAGGCATTGCCGTGAGACAGTCGATGCCTTAAATCTTATGCAGATGCGCATTCTTTCTGTTTTACGATTTATTCCGGTGCCCGGATTGAGTCTGCCACAGGAATTTCGCCAGTCTTCAGAATGGGAGGCAGTGCATGAATTGAGGCAGATTCTGCTGGGACTTGATCTGCATCATACTGTTTTCAGAGCCAATCACAGTTCAAACAGTCTGCCGCTGGCAGGCCGTTTCCCGGCAGACAAAGAACGTTTGCTTCAGGAACTTGACCGGGCGCTTGAAGGAGAAGATTGCCTGGATAGAAAAGGGCCGGGATGGATGCCTTTTGATCTATAAGCATTCGTGGTTTTAGATGAAGAGGCCTATGGAACAGGGAGGGGACCGGAAAGAAAAAAACTGTTACCTGCAGAAAAAGAAGGGTGGAAACCACTTTGTATTGAAGAAGAATCTTTTTCCCCAAGGGATTTTGGGGCTGCCGGCAGATTCTTCAAAAACGTATTTTCAGCGTAAAAACGGGCGAAGGGTACAGGAAGAGATGGAATTTTATTCGGAGATTGTTCAGTTTTAATCCAAGGAAGAATGAATGTGCCGAAGGATTGCATCAGAATCAGCGACTATCCTTGCGGGGGAGGAGGGGGCAGCAGGAACAATCACAGTCGGGGAAGAATTGCCATTCATTTAAACCCTTTTTCTGTTGCAAAACAAAGATTTCGTGGTATGATATAGGACTTTCATTCTGGAAACAGGGATTCAAATAATGGCCGGCATAGTTGCAGAAAAAATGATTGAGATGTTTGTCATCCTGATTGCAGGAATGATCATCTATAAATGCAAACTGGCAAATGCACAGGCAAGCAAAACACTGTCCAATCTGCTTCTGATGGTGGTTTCCCCGCTGCTGATTCTTGAGTCCTATCAAATGCCATTTGACTGGGGGCTGTTTTACGGCCTGCTGTGGACTTTTTAGATTTCACTGATCATGTTTGGAATCATGATTGTTCTTTCGGAAATTTTTTTCCACGGGACGGGAAAAAGAATTCCGGTGGAAAAACTCTCCTCCGTTTATTCCAATTGCGGATTCATCGGATTCCCTTTGATTGACGGTATCTTCGGGGCAGAGGGAATTTTCTATATGACTGCCTATACAACGGTTTTCAATCTCCTTTTCTGGACGCACGGAGTCTGGGCAATGGGCAGTGGGGGAAATGTGAAAAGTACTTTGAAGAGTTTGTTTACTCCGGCTATTGTGGCTGTATTCCTGGGGCTTTTTCTGTTTGTAGCGCAGATTCGTCTGCCTGAAACGCTTGCTGAGCCGCTGGATATGATTGCGGATATGAATACGCCTCTGGCGATGATTGTGGCCGGAATCAACCTGGCTCAGGCCGACTTCCTGAAGAGTCTGAAGAAGATCCGAATTTACTGTGTCTGTCTTCTGAGACTTGTTTTTTTCCCGCTTGTCGGAATCCTGATTCTCGCGCAGCTGCCGCTGGATTTCAAGGTGCTTTTTACGGTTTTTATCGGAATGGCTTGTCCATCGGGGGCCATGGTGATTATGTTTGCGGAACGCTATGGCAAGGATGCGCTGTATGCTTCTGAAATTTTTACCTTGACAACCATTCTGTGTGCGGGAACGATTCCCGTGCTTTCCATTCTGGCTGTAAAGATGTTTGTCCATTAAAAAAATGCGGCAGCTGAAGAAAAGTCGGAATGCAGATGTTTGCTTTTCCCCAGGGAAGGGATTCTGTCATGGGAAATAAAAATCTCCAGGGAAGGAGTTTTTCTAGATGGATTTTTCTGGAACAGATATCAGAAAACCTTTATGGATTCTACATGTGGCCTATCATGGAGGCGCCTATCATGGCTGGCAGCGTCAGAAGGCTGACTCGAATACAGTGCAGGAAACTCTGGAGACAATTCTGCAGAGAATTACGGGAGAAACGGATTTGTGTCTGACGGGTGCAGGCAGAACCGACCGGGGGGTGCATGCGCTGGATATGCTGACGTCTTTCAGGTCCGGTACGGAGATTCCAGCAGAAATATTTTTGGAGAAGTTGTCCAGACAGAGTCCGCACAGTCTTCGCATCCTTTCTCTGGAGAGACAGCCGGATGTGGTTAAAGGGAATGCACACACCATGGCCCTTGGAAAGGCTTATATCTATGTGATTCATACAGGGCCTCATGCTTTGTTTTTGAAGGATCTGACTTGGAGTTGGCCGGAGGAATCACTGAATTTTCAGAATGTAATGGAAATTCTGTCAATGCTTCGCGGACGCCATGATTTTCAGATGTTCGTAGGGAAGAAAAAAACAAGCCCGGCAGGAGCTTCCTCGGTACGGACCCTTTACAGAGCCGAATGGATTTCACGGGGACCGGTTCATCTGCTTTACATTTCTGGAGATGGATTCCTGTATAAGATGGTTCGCAAAATTGCAGGATGCTGTCATGAGGCGGCATGTGGAAGACTGACTCCGGAAATGTTCAGATCCATGCTGGCAGATCCGGAAACTGCCGGGAAACTTTGTGAAACGGCTGCACCGGCATGCGGGCTTTATTTGAAGAAAGTCTTTGTGAAGGAAAATGAATGGCAGAGGGATATGCCTGGAGAGATTCCGTTTTTTCTGTGATTTCCAGAAAATAAATTCAAGCTAGAAAACCTTGATCATTTTCCAGGAGGTTTTCTGATTCGGATCTGGAAAATAGCAGATTTTATGATATGGTTGTCTCAGGGTGCGTCGTGTTTACTCCTGAATGAAAACGTATTTTATGAAAAGATTTACTGAAAATTTCAGAAGAGTTTTTCCCCGGGGATTCGTTCTGCTGATTGTGCTTCTGCTGTTCGCTTCCGGATGCTCAGACGTCTATTATATGCTGAAGACCTCGGCGGACAGTCGGTGGGCTGAGGCCAGGGCTTTGCGTATCCAGGCTCAGAAGGAAACGAAGGAGGCGCTGGAGAAAGGAATATCCAAAGGTGAATTCAAAGGGGAAAAATGGATTCTTCCTTCCGGGGAGTGCGATGAAATCTGGATAGGTCGCGTAGAGTCATGCGGATTTATGAATGATTCTGGAAACTGCTTTGTGACGCTTTATCATGCGGTGTGCCTTTATTCCTTTGAAAGAGATGAACCAGGCAAGGAATCTTTTCTGACAATGGAAGGACATATTCTTCAGTTTCCTCATCAGCGTTTCCCGGAAGAGGGTCAATGGGTGCTTGCCGCAGTAACTCGCTCAAAAGTTCCGGAAGATGATACCGTCTGCATGGAAAATGCCGTGGATGCCCAATTTGACAGCAGCGGCAATTTAATTTTATTGTCCCGCTGTACACTGCCGAGAAAATTTGTTCAGGCTCTTCTGGATATTGATCCGAAAACGAAGATTCACTTTGCAAAAGACGATGCGCGCGGAACTGGATCTCTGCTGGACGGCCGTGTATCGTTTGATTTCCGGGAACTTTTCTTTGCCGATATCGCTGCAGAACCGGTAACCAGATAGACCGGAGAGGACGGCCGGGAATTTGTAGAATATGCAGGACGTCTTGCCGACAGCGGCCGGATTATTCCTTGCGGCCCGGATTTCTCAAGAGGCTTGACAGACGAGGAATTTTTTGCCAATCCGTATATCGATGCGGGTTATTTTTTTATACGATTCCGGTTTCCGGCGGAACAGGAGTCCGTATTTTCACAATTTCTTGGGCCGTATCCTCCGCCGGCAACAAAAGATCAGGGAGAATCAGCCGATGTTGAACATTCAACGGGTCCATATGGACCGTAAAGATTCCAGAAATGGAAATATTGCACTGCGTTATTTTGCAGAACCTGAAAATACATGGATATGGTGCACCGGTTCCGGCGCTGAATCTGAAGAAGTGCTGGAGTTCATGTGTGATTTTGAGGCGCCGCAGGATATGGAGCTTTGTTTTTCTCTTACTGCGGACCAGCGATATGAGGCCTTCCTGGACGGAGAATTTTTTGGGATGGGGCCGGATCGCTGTGATTTGAATCACTGGGCCTTTGCCACCTACCGGGTTTCTCTGAAAAAGGGTCATCATGAGTTCCGGGTTTGGTGCTGGCGTTTTCAGCTGGCGAACAGACCTGTTGCTCAGCTGTCGTTTCAGGGAGGATTCCTTTTCGGAGTGGAAGATCCGGCTTTCCGGAAAATACTCAATACTTCCTCCGGGAACTGGAAATGTCGCCGTCACGACGGAGTCAGCTTTGAAGTTTCTCCAGACGATACCTGGTCTGTATGGACCAGTCTTATTTCCAGTGTCAGTGTGATTTCCGGAAGATCCTTTTTTACAGAGAAGGCCTGGGAGAAACCTGCTGTTGTGAACGGTCCGAGGTATCAGGTCAATTATGGAGGACGAATTGAAGGATGGGCTTTATGTCCTTCCGATCTTCCTGAACAGATTCGGGTCGTTCATGAAGACAATATCGGGACGGCTCGGGCATTCTTCTCCGGTTCCAACGGCATGGAACAGATCGTTGCCGAACGTGAACTGAATGCTCCTGAGTTAGCTGAATGGAATCATTTTCTGAAACAGGGAGGCATTCTTGAAATAAAGCCTCATCAGAATCTGGCGGTGCTGCTGGATCTGGAAGAATATCACTGCGGATATCCGTTTGTTGAAGTGGATGGGGGAGATGAAGGCTGTTCAATAAGAATCAGCTGGGCGGAAGCATTGTTCCTTCCGGGCAGTGCAGAAAAGAAACACCGCGGGGAGATCTCGGGAAAACGCTTCAGTCGCACATGCCAGGGAGACTGTTTCAAAGACTTTGACGGTGAAAAACGCAGATACCGTTCTTTCTGGTGGCGTGCGGGCCGCTACATGCTTGTCGGAATCCGAACCGGAGAGAAACCATTCCGTTTGCGGAAAATTGGTTTTCTGGAGTCTCGTTATCCGCTGGAGATGGAATCGGAAATCCGGACATCGGATGCAGCGCTGGATGGACTTCAGCCCATGATGATCCGTTCGATGCAAATGTGCTGTCATGAAACCTATATGGATTGTCCGTTTTATGAGCAGCTGATGTATGTGGGGGACTCCAGACTGGAATGTCTGACTGGCTATGTCATGAGCCGAGATTTTCGCCTTCAGCAGCGGGCTGTGGATTTATTTGACTGGTCCAGGTGTTTGTGGGATAATCTGGTATCAGAGCGTTATCCCAGCGCGGTGGCTCAGTTGAGCGCCACTTTCAGCATGATCTGGCCGCTGATGGTTCAGGATTTTGTGATGTACCGACGCTGCAATCCGGACTGGTTCTCTGAAATTCGCAGGTCGGCTCGCTGTCTGATTCTGACGCTGGAAAAATACTGGTCCGACAGAGGGCATCTTCGTAATTTACCCGGATGGTCATTTGTGGACTGGGTGCCGGGGCATGGATGGAGTGTAAACGGTCTGCCGCCTCCGGGAGAGAATGGTGGAGATTCTTCCATTTATACGTTGCATTATCTGGGGGCAGTTCGAGCGGCTTCAGCCCTTGAGGAGATTCATCCCGATACGGCTTCAGAGGGAATGAAAATATTTTACAGCGGTCTCGCTCAGCAGATACGGACAGCCCTGATCCGCGATTTTTATGTCCCGGAACAGCACCGATTTGCCGATTCTGCTGAAAAGAATTCTTTCAGTTGTCATGCCCAGGTCCTGGCACTGCTTTATGATGCGCTGCCGGAGGAAGAGCGTCGGGCATGCTACAATGCCATGATGACAGATCTGTCTGCAGCACAGCCTACAATTTATTTTTCCTATTATCTGCATGAGGTCATGAGCCGTTTCGGGGACGGCGGGCGGATCCCCGAAAAACTTGGGTTCTGGCATGATATTCAGGCATCCGGAGCATTGACAACCTGGGAACAGCCGGAACCATCCCGTTCCGACTGTCATGCCTGGGGTGCCCATCCTCTGTTTCATTTCTTTACGACACTGGCGGGGATCCGTCCGGCTGAACCGGGGTTCCGGAAAGTCCGTGTTTCCCCACAGATGGGGCCGCTGGAATACGTCCGGGGACACATGGCGCATCCGGATGGAGATATTTCTTTTGATTTTCATTCAGATGCAAAAGAATTTCACGGAAGCCTCATTCTTCCGGAGAATCTTTCCGGATGTTTTGAGCTGAATGGAATAATTTATGAACTGCATGGCGGGAAAAATACCATCATCGTGAAAAAATGAAATGCTGTTGATGGCGGAGTATTTTTTTCAACGAAGTTCGACTGTTTGTTTTTTTTTCTCTCTGGTTTTGTCTGCAGGGAAGTAAATTTCAGGATCTTCATTTTGTCATTGTTATATCAAATTATGAAGTTTCTGTATATTAGGCCAGAGGGAGGGGAAAGGAGAATTTTTTAGAGAGTGGGGGGAAAAAGAGGAAGCTGATCCGGTACTGCCGGCATCAGACTTTCTCTGAAAAAAGCCTGGATTATATCTGCTTATATTTTTTTTTATGTATAGAACTGCAGGACACTGCGCCCAAGGGACATCAAAAAAGAAAAGATCAAAAGGTGGAAACAGAATTTTGGGTGAAAAGGGAGAACGTTATTTCGGAACGATCTCTTGTATTTTCATCGATCTTGCTGCATGAATACGGGAGTGGATGTTGAATGTCTGGAAGTAAAAACGTTTATTTTTTATGATCCGGGGACATTTCAGCGATGGATTCATTCCTTGAAGCATGTGCTTTTTCCGGTTGCGACATGCTGGAATCCTGAACGGAAGTTTCCTGTACAGAAGAAAAGGACTTTTGAGAGATGATTTTTGTCGGTTCCTTCGGTTCCAGCTGTGGCGTGGAATGGCAGGAAATGATTCCGTCCCGGAACAGAAGAAAAATAAAAAAGAACAGAAACAGGAAAAAAATAAAAATACGCAGAATCCATCCTTTGCGAAGAAAAAACGGTGTTTGTTTCCTTTCCGGAGGTGGCAGCGGAAGATTGTCTGGTGGATTCCCTGAGCAGTCCGCAGATTGGGGTTGCATGTTGCTTGCAGGTTCTTCAGAAACAAGTTCATTTTTATCATTGAGAAGCATGTGCTTGGTTCTGGTGAGGATAACGTCCGGAATTTCAGGAGAAAGAACATCATCGGCTGTTTTGTTGACTGCGGAATGAATCATTTTGCAGACTTCAAGATAAGCACGGCATTCCGGACAGTGTCTGATGTGCTCCAGCTGTTCGGGTGTAAGTTCTGCTTCATGGTCAAAATACGCAGAGAGTAGCTCGCTGTCCGGACATTGTCCTTTAAGATTCTTCTGATTGTTTCTGGATTCGTCCGCCATGGGTTTCCTTCGGTTGATGGGGTGGTAAAACAGGAACTGAATCTGTTCTATTCTGTCTCTTGCCTGTCTTTTGTACCTGAATTATTTGTAGACGTTATGATTCTGAGGTTTTCCCGTTGAGCCACAGCATTTTTATTGCCGTTTTTCTGCGGGATGGAGACTGCGATGGCACTGCATCCAGCTGATGAATATAAGCTTTGATCAGATTGCGTCCGCGGGCCAGTCTGGATTTTACCGTGCCGACTTTGCAGTCCAGAAGTTCGGCAATCTCTTCATACGACATGTTTTCAATATGGCGTAGAATCATGACTTCTCGATGGGGTTCCGGAAGATGCCTGATAGCATCAAAAATGTTCCAGCCGATTTCCTCCTGTTCAAGAAGCTGATCGGGCTGGTGTCCGGCGTCTGGAAGATCCAGATTCCGAAGCGGGGATTTGGGCTGATCCGGATTTATCGGACTTGAAAGACTGATGTTGACTCCGCTTCCGCGGCGTCTGTTCCAGTGAAAGCGGTTCCTTGCCAGATTGACTGTGATTCGGTGCATCCAGGTTTCAAAACTGGCATCACCTCTGAAGTTTTTCAGAGCCTTATGTGCACGGACAAAGGCATCCTGTACAACTTCTTCAGCATCCTGGGTGTTCCCGAGAAGTCCGTAAGCAACCCTGAAAAGGCGTGGAGAATACAGAAGAACCAACTGGTCGAAAACGCTTTCATCACCTGCATTGAATTCCTCAATGAGTTTCAATTCCTGTTCTTTGTCAAGCGGTCCGGATGAACGGTTCATTGAGTTTCCCCAGGGTTTATTTATGGATGAAAGTCTCTGCTGGAATATTCCGGCAGAGTGAATTTTTTATACAATGGACTACCATATCAGGATTCCATATAAAATCAAGCAGGTTTCTTGCAAATAAAGCACTAGAGAATAAGGAAATATCGAAAATTTGTATGCAAAAGTCAAGCTGAAAATGCAAGATGAAAAAATAGAGAGAATTTTTTATTTTTTTAATCCGCTTTTCCTTCCCGTCAGGCTATCAGATCAGGTCCGGGGAAAGACCTGATGGACAAAAGACGGGTTCCGGAAAAGGTTAAACTGCATTGTTTTTTGCATGCATATCTCTATAAAATCATGAGGTCCTTGAATGTTCTTCCCGTTTTACATATATAACTGCATGAAAATCGTGATGGTTGAATGATTTCGAAGACTCGAAGCTGAAAAGGGAAAATAGCTTGGCTCATAAAGTCCCGGAGACGGATCCCGATCCGTTCATTAAAAAACGTTTGAACAAAAATCCACAGGTTCGTAAATGTCCCGGAGACGGATCCCAATAATTCTTTAGCCTGAATGCCCATGGATTTGTAGATAGTTCGTGTAAATGTCCCGGAGACGGATCTCAATACTGCAAAAATAATGGCAGTAGAATAGAAGGTTGCCGTGCCGGGAGGAGAGAATATGATCTCTTGTTTTTTATCTGTTTCATCTGCGAATTTTTCCTGTTTCAGTTTATCGCACCCGTCGTTTGAACGTTTTGCAAGGCCCGTTCTGTCCATAGAGACATGAAGGAATCCCGGATGCTGGAAAAAAGGATCCAGTGCAGAGTGTCTGACATGCAGAAGGCCCAGAAGGCGAATCAGAAGCAGAAAAAAAATAAAAAAAAATGGATTTTCCGGAAAAGCATTTGCCATTTTTAAAAATTGTGCTAATTTTATAACCGTTGTTACCAGTGTTTCATCAACTTAACATTAAGCTTTGAGAAAGAATCGTCATGGGAAATCTCAGAAAAAAACGTCGTCGCAAAATTGCTCAGCACAAACGTAAAAAAATGCTGAAGGCAATGCGTCATAAGAGCAAATAAGGATTCGTGCTGAATTCGCGCGCTGTGCGCAGAAAGAGTCCTGTCAAGGCAAGTGAGATTCTTCTTCAGGGTCCGGTTCAGACTGGTCTGGAAAAAATGGAGTCACACATGATGAAGTCGATTTGGAAACAAATGGTTCTCCTGGCGGGATTGTTCTGTTGTTCGGAACTCGCCGCAGACGATGTATATTTCGACGCGACGCCGCAGCAGAGTCCAGTGCTTGCAGATGGAATCGGTTCATCTCCGGAAGAACGGGGAAGAATCGATTCTTTGTTTTTATTCGCAAAGGCGCTTTCTGAAAGTCCCAATGGTCTTCTGACGCCTGAAGCAGCGGATATACAATGTCAGGCATTCTGTGAAATTCTGGCTGCTGATCCGGGTAATGCAGCCGTGCTTGGACGCTTGTTGTCTCTTTACCAGGAATATCCGGAAACGGTAAAGGTATATGAAAAGCGTATCCGGGAAA
The DNA here is from genome assembly GCA_949290385.1 of uncultured bacterium. Taxonomy (GTDB): domain Bacteria; phylum Verrucomicrobiota; class Lentisphaeria; order Victivallales; family UBA1829; genus CASERY01. Next base: position 53,285 of record CASERY010000030.1, read on the forward strand.
TTCAGGCTGCCCATCCGGCAGAACCGGGCCTTGCGTATTTCGTTGCCATTTTCCTGGATTATTTTGAAGGTCGTACCGAAGAGAGTCTGAAGCTGCTGAAAGACTGTATCATTCAGGCAGAAAGGGCGGAGCCTTTTGCTTCTCTTTCTCCGGAGAGCCCTGATTTCTGGCTCAGACTGGATCTGTTGACTCAGTTGTTTCGCATGGAAGAATCTGTGAATCCGGAGGCGGAGCCTGTTTTAGTACGGGAAATTCTTTATTCCAGTCCTTATCTGGGACAGAATGTTTCAGCAATGGTGCTGTAGCTGTCTCTTGCAACAAAAGACATTATAATTTATCCTCCATATTTTGCCACAGGAACTCCGGGAGAAACTGCACTGGAGAATTCGCCTCTGGCTGCGATGGAGTCCTTTTCAGACTTGGAGGATCTGGCATTGAAGCTTTTGAAGGAAATGCCAGATTTTACATACGAAGGGGATCCCCGCAATCTTATAGAGATTCTGGGTGTTTTTTCTGTGCGTCCGAAACTGCTGGAAGACTGTCTTCAGGATTTAAAGGAATCTTCCCAGAAAAAGGATTCCTCTGAATACAGTCTGGCACTTGCCGCAGTCTATAGCTTGCACGGGAATCATGAAAAGGGCGCTGCAGAATATGCTGAGCTTGCAGCCAAAGGCAAAAAAAGACTGTCCGCACAGGAATATGTGCAATGGGCTTCATGCCTTTTAAACCTGGAGGATATGACGGGTGCGGCAAAGGTTCTGGAGAATGGGCTGAAGAAATATCCCGAAGAACAGGGTCTGATTCGGAGATTGCTTGTCTGTTATGCCAGGCTTGGAAATAAGAAAGGCGTTCTGGAGATGCGGAAGCGTCTGCTGGAACAGTATGAGAAACAGTTTTATTTAATGTATATGGCGGCCTTGTCCGGATATTACCAGCAGGGATATGCCGTGGGACAGAACATTGAGAGAAGTCTGCCCGAAGAAGAACTTTTCCAGCCGGGTATGCTGCCGTTCTGGGTAACATACCTGTCCTGCATGGGGGAGTCTGCGGATATCGCAGAGTTTCATGAGAAGGCCGAAAAGTGTCTGAAGCATTTTCCCAATGACCCGAATCTCCTTAATACGGTTGGCTATGTTTATGCGGATCGCAATGTGTACTTGGACCTGGCGGAGAAATACTTGCAGAGAGCTCGCAGAATGCTCCCGGATGCAAGTGAGATAGCCGACAGTCTGGCCTGGCTTTATTTCCGCCAGGGAAAACTGGACCTGGCAAAAAAGGAGATGTTTGAAAGTCTGGTTCTTGCCGGATCAGAGCCGGCTCCGGAAATTCTGGATCACGCAGGAGATATTTTTCTAAGTTCCGGCGATCTTCGTGCAGCGTTGAAGTACTGGTAGACAGCATATGAGTTTTCTCCGGACGGATCTGAAATAAAACAGAAAATCGAAGAAAAAATTCAATCTCATTCCAGTTCAGCCGGAAAACCAGGAGAGATTTGAAAAATTTGAAGATTCTTTCCTTTTAATCATTGGCAATGTTAAAAGCACATGATATATTAAAGGAATCTCGTTTTATGAAGGATTGAGAATGAACAGGATCATGGACATCGTCACAGCGGTTCCCCCGGTTTACAGAACTGTGGTGCTGCTGATTTGCTCGAATCTGTTTATGACGTTTGCCTGGTATGGTCATCTGAAAAATATGCATGACAAACCGTGGTATTTAGCGGCAGTGGTAAGCTGGAGCATTGCTTTTTTTGAGTATATGCTGCAGGTGCCTGCAAACAGAATCGGAGCAGATGTACTGACGCTGCCTCAGCTGAAAATTATGCAGGAGGTCATTACATTGTCGATTTTTGTGCCGTTTACAGTGTTTTATATGAAACAGGGATTGAAGTGGGACTTCCTATGGGCAGGGCTGTGCCTGTGCGGGGCTGTCTACTTTATGTTCCGCCGGTAAAAGATTCGGAATGATGTGCCTGCGCTTAAAGATCGTGCCGGACCATTTTGCCAGCGCCTAAAAGAGATCCCGTCGATGGGGAAATACCGCTTCGCTTGGACAACTGTTTTTTTAATCAGGAAAAGGATATTATGGACAAAGCCAAAAAAACTGAAATCATGCAGAAATTTGCACGTAAGGCCGGCGACGTGGGCTCTCCGGAAGTGCAGATTGCCGTTCTTACTGAAAAGATCGCGGAATTGACCAATCACCTCCGCAACAACAAAAAGGATCACAGCTCAAGACGTGGCCTGATGAGAATGGTTTCCAACAGAAAGCGTCTCTTGAAGTATCTTTCAGAAGAAAATCATGCAAAATATCTGGAAATTGCGGAAGTCCTGGGCATCCGCGGCCAGAAGTGATTTTTTGACGCAGAAAAGCTGTTTTTACAGACGTTTCGCCGGACTTGGAATCAGAGGTCCCGGCGGATGATTCAGAATAGACTGCTTTTGCAAGGATTGCTGTTCCGCTGGATGCATTGAATGCGGGGGAGTTGAAAATCCCGCAAAGGCAGTTTGTTTATTTTTGAAATCTGATTCTTTGACTCAAAGAAGATAAAAAAAGAGTGCCGGAGTTGTCCGGAACGAGAAATACAAAGTGCGGATTCACGCTGGAATTCGGACGATATCAGCCCCTGAAGATTCTGTTTAGATCAGGTGCGGCAGTCCCCCCCTGCAGGATGATGGCAGGCAGGCTGCGGGACAGAGAATCTGTTCAGCCAGAATAAAGAGTTTTTTTCAGGAAGAGCTTGAAAACAGGATGGGAACTGAGAGGAATCCGGGAAAATCAGAAAGTCAGTCACGTAGATGTCTGACATCGGCAATTCCCGAACAAAGAATGAAATGAGTTCTTGAAGATCCTCGCCAGAAAAATACCGGATCAAACTGAATGAAAGGTTTCATTCGTTTGAAATCAGGAAAAGCAAGGCCTTTTGCCATGCTCTGAAAAAAACTTTCTGGGGGAGATTTTCCGGAATAACCTCAGCTCCTGATAGTTAAAAGCTCAAATAAAGTTCCTTCAGAGTCTGATACCGCGATTCCAATGGGATTCGCAGATAGACCTTTTTTCTTATTCCGATTCCCCAACCCCGGCAGAGCAGTATCTAAAATTTTAACCGTTTGCAGAGAGATGCTGCAGGGGAATGAATCCTGCAATCCAGAAAGCTGAATGAGAAAACGGGATTCCAGTCGGATTCAGCAAAAAGCTGACCGGGGGGATCTCTGTTAGAATGAGAAGGAAAAAACAGATGGAATTTCTATTCTTCTCACACAGGAACAGTCTTGGAGCGGAGAAAATTTTCTTCGGCAGCGGAAGGTCTGCAAAAGTCTCAAAAGAGGAGACCCATTTATGAAGCCGGAAACATCCGTCACAATCAACATCGGACCGGGGAAGGACATTACTCTTTCTACCGGTAAAATCTTAGGTCTTGCAAATGGTTCCTGTACAGTGCGCCAGGGGGATACGGTGGTTCTTTCTGCCGTATGTTCCGGAGCGGCCAAAAAAGGACAGGATTTTTTCCCACTGCAGGTGGATTATCGTGAAAAATATTCTGCCGCCGGACGGTTCCCCGGGGGATACATTAAACGGGAAGGACGTCCTTCCGATAAAGAAATCCTGATTATGCGTATGACAGACCGTCCGCTGCGCCCGCTTTTCCCGGAAGGCTTTTTTGATGAAGTTCAGGTCTATGGAATGCTTCTTGCTGCCGATGGAATCAATGAAGGAGACACGCTTGGAATGCTGGGAGCATCCTGTTCCCTTTGTCTTTCCGATCTTCCATTCCAGGGACCGATTGGAGCTTTGCGTGTAGGCCTGGTAGACGGCAAGTTTATTGCCAATCCCACTTCTGACGAAATCAAGAAGAGTGAAATTGAGCTGATTTATGCGGGACTTCCGGATAAAGTTATCATGATCGAAGGCGAAGCGAAGGAGTGTTCTGAACAGACCCTGGCAGATGCAATGTATTTTGCCAATGAGATCATTAAGAAAATGTGTGCCGCACAGGTGGAGCTTATGAACAAGGCCGGAAGACCGAAAAAGACTCCGGAACTGCATTTTGTCCCGGCTGAAATGGCGGCCGATATCGAGAAGTTTGCCGGCGATGAGCTGGAAGATGCTGCGTTCCTGCTGGGCAAGGAGGAGCGGTCCAAAGCACTGGATGCCGTAAAGACAAAAATTGATGAGGAAATCAAGCCGAAATATTTCGACCTTTATGGTGAAGAGGACTACAATTTCTATCTGAATATGGGATGGGACAAACTGGTTCAGAAAGTTGTCCGCACTGCGATTCTGGAGAAACACCGCCGCATGGATGGTCGGGATATTACGCAGCTGCGTCCGCTTTCTGCGGAAGTCGGAGTTCTTCCTGTTGTTCATGGAAGCGGACTTTTCACCCGTGGTGAAACCCAGGCTCTGGTGGTGACAACACTGGGTGGTCCGCAGGACGCGCAGGAATCGGATCTGGTTACAGGCGGAACAGAAGTCAAGAAATTCTATCTGCATTATAACTTCCCGAATTATTCTGTCGGCGAAGTTGGCAAAATCGGTGGTCTGAGCCGTCGTGAAATCGGCCATGGAAATCTGGCGGAGCGTTCTTTGAAGCAGGTGATTCCGGAAGATTTCCCGTATACGGTGCGTTGTGTTTCAGAAATCATGTCTTCCAACGGATCCACTTCCATGGCTTCAGTCTGTGGAGGAACTCTTTCTCTGATGGATGCGGGAGTCCCGATCAAGGCTCCAGTTGTGGGAATTTCCTGCGGACTGGTGACAGATGATACTGGAAAAGAGCTGATTCTTACAGATATTATCGGCGCAGAGGACCATTACGGTGATATGGACTTCAAGGTTTGTGGAACCGAGTTTGGCGGAATCACCGGGTTCCAGCTGGATTTGAAGCTTCCGGGTATTCCTATTGATACTCTGGTTCGTGCCATGGATCAGAATAAGGCTGCGCGCAAGGAGATTCATCAGGTGATCAAGGCCTGTATTGCTTCTCCGCGTCCTGAATTGAGCCCGAGAGCACCGCAGATGGTGGTTGTGAAAATCAATCCGGAAAAAATTGGTGCTCTTATTGGAACAGGCGGAAAGAATATCAAGGAAATTACAGAATCTACCGGGGCGCAGGTGAATATTGAAGATGATGGTTCTGTGACGATTCTTGCCAGAAACAAGGAAGTCCTTGAAGAAGTCAAACGCAAGATTGATTACTATACAGCTGAACCGGAAGTCGGCAAGATTTACCGCGGTCTGGTGAAGACGGTCCGTGACTTTGGTGCCTTTGTGGAAATCCTCCCCGGACAGGATGGTCTGCTGCATATCTCCGAAATGGCAAACTATCGCGTCAATCAGGTTTCGGATATTTGCAAGGAAGGCGATTATATTACTGTAAAAGTAATTGATATTGACCGCAGCGGCAAAATTCGTCTGAGCCGCAAAGCAGCGCTGGAAGAACTGGATAAGTAAGGTTTATTTATTTCTCCCGGAAAGAAATGAAATGTCGGGAGAGCGTATGTATTAAGAATGAATTTTTCCCCTCTTTCCGGATGGACTATCCGCTGGAAAGAGGGGAGTTTTTTTATTGAAGTGTTATCCCGTGAAAGGGCATGGGAACAATCCATTTCTTTGTGAAGCAGATTTTTTATGAAGCAGGTCTTGCTGAAGCATATTTCTTTCTACTAGAGATTCTCGGGGGAATGGAAGGAAGGTTTAGCTGTTTTTATAAGAAATTCTAAGAAGATTTTAAGAACAGGCAGGAGCTTTTTCCGGAAAATATTCGGTACAGATCTATAGAAAAAATCTGGTCACGGACCGGTTTGCTGATGGCTTTCCCCGAAAAATATTCAGTATAGACTGTTTCCCCTGTATAGAAGGCTCCTGGCTTCTTTCTGGATTCCAGAAAAAGATTGAACTTTTCCCGAAAGAAAGACTGGAAATAAAAGTGGGATTCATTATGTTAGAAAGATGGGGTTAGAGTGTTTCTCCCAGTCCTGAAGTGTGAAGGCTGATGATGAAATTTAGACAGCTGGATGAAGGGGAAGCGCTTTCCTGAAGCATCATGTATTCTGTTTTCTGGTAAATACCGGGAAAGGTGAAGCCGAAACAACTGAATGAAAAAGTGGATGTGAATGCCGGCATGGTAGAAAATGGAAGAGGCGTTCTGCCTCTATAACAGAATGGAAGTTCTGGAGATTGTGTCCAATATCTGGACATGTGGGGTGGCGGGCGTTCTGCACAGCTATAACAGAATGGAAGGCATGAATGATAGGCTTGTTTTTGGAGGTTTTATAATGAAAATAAGTTTGAGATAGAGTTTTTTATTTTTCTTGCTGATACAGTCGCTTGTTTGGACGGTGGGCTGCTATCAGATTGTACCCCGGAACTATGCGCAGAGAATTGAGCCCGGCGGAACGATTGAAGATCACTTTTTGAAAATGGGGCCTTATAAAGTCGCGAGAACAGACATTGATTATTCCGGAAAAGAGGAGGAAGTGTATGCAATCTGGTATCCGGAGAATATCGGCGAACTTGACAGGAAATTTCCATTGATTATTGTCAATGGAGGAAAGGGAGAGAAAGCCTCTCTTTGTGAAAGTTTGTTTGAACATCTGGCCTCCTGGGGATTTATCGTTGCCGGCATGGAGCAGGACCTTTCGTGGGAAGCGTCGGAGGCTGGAATGATCTTAAAGAGAATGCGGCAGCTTCATACTGTGCAGGAATGCGAATATTTGAGCGCAAATCCGTTTTATGAGAAGGTGGATCTGGACCGGATTGGTATATATGGTCATGCTCAGGGAGGGGCTGGAAGCATCAACAGCATTGCCGGGGGGGAGAATGGGGCTATGTACAAAGCTGCTTTTATCAGCAGTCCTGCTGAGCCGGAGCGTGTTCATTTCCCTGAATGGGAACATGATTTGTCCAGTATCAGTATCCCGATTGTGCTTTGTGCCGGAACAGATACCGCAGAGAAGGAGCAAAAATGTTCTTTGGGAAAAATGAGATTCATGTATGACCAGATTCCATCCAGAATCAAAGTGATGATGTGCCGGCACGAGAACAGCCATGATGAAATGCTGTACGCTGCGGATGGTTATATGACTGCTTTCTTTATGTGGCAGCTGCAGGATGATCAATCTGCAGCGGGCGCGTTTACTGTCGAAAATGCTGAAATTCTGAGAAATCCAGCCTATCAGGATGTAAAGAAGAATTTTTGAAAACGGCCGAAGATTTACTCCCATTTCAAAACCACGGTCCGGGCATATTACCGGGCCGTATCCGAAGAAGATTCGTCATCCTGCGATTATTTGGCGCTCTGTTGGGAGGAAGGCGTGTTATCTAGCGTAATATTATGATCCTCTTGTCTGTTTTCTCCGGGACTGCATTGTGCCCGGAGGATTAGAAAATCTCTCCAGAGAGAAGGATCTTTTTTCAGAAGTTTAGAAAGTTTTGACGGACTTGTCTGAAGTAGTTCCGCAGATTGATGAAGATCTGCAGAACAGGAAAAAAGAACGTCGAAAAAGTCCGCAATCCAGCATGGATAACGCGTATTCCCGGCAGAGGGGACAGGCTCCAGATGAAAGAGTCGTTTTTCCAGTGGATACTGATCCAAGGGGATACGGATCTGCCGTGCGATTTCTCTTCGGAGTTTCTGACAGGCAATTTTTCTGTTGGCAAGCTGGCTTCTGGATTCCATGCAGCGTACAGAAATTCCGCTGGAAAGATGAAGTGCACGAACGGAGGATGAGGTTTTGTTGATTTTCTGTCCGCCATGGCCGGTCGCTTTCTGAAAGTCCAGATGAATCATTCTGGAAAAATCTTCTTCTGATGCAGAGAGGATTCTGCTTCTTTCTTCATAGGTCATATCGGCGACAGTCTTCATGGTTCAGGCAAGCTCCAGCAGAACAGGACAGTGGTCGGATCCTGCAATTTCCGGAAGTATTTCTGCCTTGCGGATGCGTTTTTCCAGCCCCGGTGAAACATAAAAATAATCCAGCCGCCAGCCAGTATTCCGGATTCTGGCGTTTGTCCGCATACTCCACCAGGTGTAGGCGTCGCGCTGATCGGGATGGAGATGGCGGAATGTGTCAATAAAGCCGGCATCCTCCAGTGTGTCCATCCAGTCTCTTTCAACTTTCAAAAAGCCGGAGACCATTTCATTTTCCTTGGGGCGGGCAATGTCTATTTCCCGATGGGCTGTATTGAAATCTCCGCAGATGACGATTTCTTTTCCTTCTTGAAGACGTTTTTTCCATAAGCAGAGGGCCGCATCATAGAAGCGCAGTTTATAGTCAAGGCGGATTTCGTCCTTTTGTCCGTTGGGGAAATAAATATTGTACAGGAGAAAATCCGGGTGCTCAGTGATGAGAATTCGCCCTTCCGAGTCAAATTCTTCATCGGCTTCGAGACTTCTTCCTACTGTTTTAAAGGGGATCCGGCAGAGCGTGCCAACGCCGCTGTATCCTTTGCGTTCTCCCAGTTCAAAGACAGACTGATAACCCTCCAGGGAAAGAATTTCCACCGGAATTTGATCGGGTGCCGCTTTGGTTTCCTGAAAGCAGATAATATCCGCATTCAGGACCGTGAGGGAAGGTAGAATTTGTTTTTTGACTGCGGCCCGGATTCCATTGATATTCCAAGAAACAATGCGCATAGAATCAATAGGGCCTTTCTGCAAGGGCATTTTCAGCCTGGTAAAGAATTTTCCCATCCGGCGAGAGAAGCTGGACCTGCCAAATCCAGACAGAATCTTTTTCCTGAAGAGAATCTTTCAGCTCATAAATATTTTCAGCTTCTCCATAAAAGATGACCCGGGCGTTGAGGAGCTGTTGTACTACAGCAAAATTCAAGGCGTTGTACTGATCCACATGGATGCCGGGCTTGCCATGAGTCAACTCATTGGAGAGAGCCATGGAAATGCCGTTGACAACAGAAGCTGTGGCTTCATTGAAGGTCAGTGACGAGACTTGGGGGATTCCCGGAACAATGCCGCTATCCGGTTCAGGACGGTCACTGTACCACCAGTCCCGGACAGAATCACAGCTGCAGCAAAGCAGTGCAGCGCAGAATAAAAAGGTCATGAGAAGCGTCTGTTTAGAATAGAAATGAAGCATTTTTTTCCCTTTGAATGAAAATGGGTGTTTTTTAGAATGATGGAGTCTGTTCACCTTTTCTTCTTCCTGCCTTTTTCGTGGAAGGAAGACAGAAAAGCACTCTTACAGCACATTTATACAGAAAAAACAGTACTGTCTTTTCCCGGAAATTGCAAATTCCAGCAAGGAAAATCCGTATTTTGCTTTTCGGGTTTTCCGTCTTTCTGCTGCTAGGGGATACCCCCCACACACAAAGCATGGTTTTTCAGTGCACAGGGAGGTTCAGAAGGTTCAACGCTTCTCCACAGAGATGGAGAGAGCCGCAGAGAACTTTCCAGTCCCCGTCAGGAAATTCAGAGAAGAGCGAAGATGCCAGCGAAACCTTGGAAGAAGGAATCGCCGGATTAATCCTGCGAAGTTCCATGCAGAGTTCAGCCCCTGTCTTGCTGGACCTTGATGTGTTCATATGGACAAACTGAAAAGATCGGGCAACAGGAGCAAGTATTTTTAATCCGTCAAATGTATCCTTGTCAGAAAAGGCTCCGAAGATAAAGTGGAATTTTTTTCCGGGGAAAACTTCTTTCAGTGCATTTGCAAGCGCTTCAACTCCTTCCGGATTGTGAGCTCCATCCAGGATCAGATGATGTTCCTGATCCACTTGAAACCGTGCTTCCCATCTTGCTTTCCGAATGCCGTTTGCAGCATTCTCCAGAGAAAAATGAAAATGTCCAGCAAGATATTCCAATGCAGAAAATGCCAGAGAACCATTGTTTCTCTGGTGCGGTCCGGCCAGGGGAACACAGAGCTCAGGGCCTCCCTCCAGGCGAAATTTCTGAAGAATGCAGTCTTTCTTTTCTGTCCATTCCAGGACAGGATGAAAGGAGAGATCCACGGGTCTGGACAGCGAAAAAGGTGCATGGATGGATGCCGCTTTTTCCTGAATGACTTTTAACGCCGCCGGAGGCGTTGTACAGGCACAGATAACAGGAATACCAGACTTGATAATGCCGGCTTTTTCAGAGGCAATTTTTTCCAGGGTGTCTCCAAGATATTCCGTATGTTCCATGGAAATCCCCGTTATTAGAGAAAGCACCGGCGTGACAATGTTGGTACAATCCAGACGACCGCCCATGCCGACTTCCCAGATGACAAAATCCGTCTGTGCATCCGCAAAAATCATGGCGGCAATGACCGTGGTTACTTCAAAATAAGTAGCCTTCATACCTTTTTCTGCAAGGGCTGCGATTGCCGGACGGATTTTTTCGACATATTCCGCAACCGTTTCATCGGAAACGGCAGCGCCGTTGATTCGGAAGCGTTCTCCTGCCCGGCGCAGATGCGGAGAGGAATAAAATCCGGTTTTAAAACCGGCATTCCGGAGTGCGGATTCAATCATGGCGCAGACAGAACCTTTTCCGTTGCTTCCTGCCACATGAATAAACTTGAGGTGCTGATGAGGATTTCCTGCTTCTTCGAAAAGAGCACGGGTTTGTTCCATGCCAAGTTTGATGCCGAAGAATTCCAGGGAGCTTAGAAAAGCAAGTGATTTTTGGATGTTCATATATGAAGAAATATCCTTATGAGATGTGATGCTGAAATCAAGAGAAAAATGGAATCCCTATGAAAATCCTGCTGAAGAATTGAAGAACAACTCTTTTTCGGGTTCATGGAAGCAGCGGGGACCAGTCCGGCTGAGCCGTGCGGGAAGATCCGGATACGAGTTTGCGGGTTTTTCCAAGGAATGTATCCACGACAAGAATTTCTCCGTTATTTTCTATTACCACGTGCCGGTTGTCGGGAGCCCAGGACGGCCCTTCTCCCTGAATGAGGATGCTTTTCTGGTTCGCGGGACCGATATTGAGCTGAACAGGAGATCCGGATTTCATATCTACAACTGCCAGATAGTATTTTTTGTCGATTCTTGCAGAATAGGCAATTTTGTTGTCGGAGGACCAGTCCGGGGCAACTCGTTCACTTCCGGAAATATTGGAGAGCTGACGCGGTTTGCTTCCATCCCATGGATTGACAACATACAAAGTGGGACGTCCGGTGGCATCAGAAACAAAACAGATTTGTTTGCCGTCAGGCGACCAGCAGGGGCTTGCTTCCACGGAACGATTTTTCGTGATACGCTGAAGTTTGGAGGATTCTGTTTCACGAACATAAAGATCCACCTGATCATCCCTGGCCAGAATCAGCGCCGTATAACGTCCGTCTGTGGGGGAAAGCGCTCCGCCTGCATTGAGTCCTCGGTAGGACGTCAGTTTGCGGCTTTTCCCGGATTCCAGATCGTATTGAACCAGACTGGTGTAAGCCGGTCCGTAAAAGGTATAAATAATGGTTTTTCCGTCATATCCCCAGACAGGTTCGATGGAATGTGTACCGTTGCGGGTGATCTGTTGAATATTCTGTCCATCAAAATCGCACATGAGCAGTTCCCGGTTTCCGTTGCGGGTGTTGACTACAAAAACAATTTTGGAGTTGCAGATTCCATCCACCTGGAAGAGCTCTTTTAGAACCGCATCTACGGCTTTATGGGCGCATTCCCGGGTGCTCTCTCCTGAACCACGGACCTGTGCCATCGTGAGTCCGGCTGAATTTGCAATATTCAGTGTCAGAGAACGGGTATTTCCAGATCCGGAAACAATATAATCGGCATTTTTGTCTTTGGTGAGCTGGAACCATCCACAATTGGCAAAATCCGAGAGCACTTGCTGAGAAAGCTCGTCATTGCCCGGAATCCCCTGGAAGAACAAGGTCGGATTCCGGATCAGACCTTCTTTGCTGATAGTGATTTGTGCCGCTGCAGGGAACTGAATCAGAATCAGGAATACACAGCAGATTGCGAACGAAAAAATTATTTTGATATGTCTCATCTTTTCAAAATCTCCGGGAAAGGGTAAGGAATTACATTTTATAGAATAACAATCCACTATAAGATAATGCGGAGGCGCTATTTCGCAAGCAGGGAACGTGATTTTTTTCAGGTCAGAAAAATTCGTTTGAAAGAGCTGGAAGTTTTTCAGCAAATCCGATGGCGGAACTGAATCTTTTACTTTGACTTGACTTCAGCGGGATGGTTTCAGAATCCACCGCGAAAAAGTCCTTGAAATCCGCGGATGCCGCAATATGTTAGCATTTGGCATAGGACATACGAGTATCTGCTGTGCTTAATAGTAAAGAAGACAGTAAAAACAGACGGAGGAATAAGGGATGGTGCCGGATGGGGCCGACTCGAAATGTTTTTTCAGAAAAATCGGCAGAAATGCAGGGGCCGCATGGTGGATCCCGACTCTTTATTTTGCAGAAGGGGCACCTGCTTCTATTTTTACAGAAGTCTCAGTTCCGATTTTCATGTCCTTCCAAATGAGTGAAGGGATGATTGCTCTCTGGTCCAATCTGCTGGGACTTGTGCCGATTCTGTTGATTAAAATACTATGGGCGCCTTTCGTGGATGCTGTCAGCACAAAGCGCTTCTGGATTATTATGACACAGATTTCCATGGCCGTTGTCTTTTTCTTTTCGGCGGCGGCATGCTGTGCGGGCAGTCTTGCTCCGCTTCTTCTGATCAGTACATTTGCCCTGGGGGCCTTTTTTTCCGCAACCCATGATGTGGCGGCAGACGGATATTACATTATTGCTCTTTCTGAACGGGAACAGGCGCTGTATTCCGGTTTGCGCAGCGTGTTCTTCCGGGTGGCCATGATCGCGGCAAACGGAGGACTGATTTTGTTCGCCGGGTTCCTGTCGGATGCGGTCGCAGGTGAGATGAACGATGTTCGTGCGGGATTCGTCTGGATGATCAGTTTGCTGATTCCGGGTATCCTGATGGGCCTGCTGGCACTTTATCACTGGATGGTTTTGCCGGAGAGAGAAGAAAAACAGAAAAGCAGGATTTCAGGCAGATGCGGGAATGGAGAATGGAGTTCCCGCAACGGCTGCGGGGAAAAAAATTCCGTTTCAAAAAAGCTTCAAGAGGAAAGTAGCGAAAAACGAATTGGCATCCGGCAGATTTGGCAGGATTTCAGACAGTCAGGCGTCCTTTTTTTCAAAAAGCGACAGGTGGGGACAGTCTTGCTGTTCCTGTTGTTTTTCCGTTTATAGGAATCCCAGCTGGGAGCCATGTCCAAACTCTTTCTCCTGGATTCGCAGAACGGAATGGGCCTGACTCTGAAAAGCTATGGATTCCTGGCTGGGACTGTTTCCCCGGCAATGCTTCTGGCCGGAGGGGTCCTTGCCGGCTGGGTTGTCACCCGAACAGGCCTGGATAGAATGCTGATGATGATGGCTTGTGCCATCAATCTGCCTGATCTGGTTTATCTGTGGATGGCTTTTTGCCGGGAAATGCCGTTATGGGGCGTGGGAATTTGCACAGGCATTGAAGCATTCGGATACGGATTTGGATTTACCGGTTATATGCTGGTCATGGTGTGGTTCGCTGCAGGAAGTGGAAAATGCAAGACCAGTCACTATGCCCTGATGACCGTGTTTATGATTGCAGGTTATCGAATTCCGGCCATGTTTTCCGGAAAAATATTTGAAGGGTTCAAAGCTCTGCTGGATCATGCTTTTATAAAAACAGATCTTTGTGCACTGCCTTATCAGGTTTTCTTTGTCTGGGTGATGATCTGTACAATTCCGGGGTTTATAGTCTCCAGACAAATGCTAAAGCATATGACTCCGCATTATGGAATGAAGGATAAGCTGGATTAAAAATCCATTAATAAGTAAAATTTTATCGTTTGGAGAAACTTGACATATTCTGCCATTCCTGTTATATTAAGAGAAAAATAGATAAATAGAGTAGAAAAATTTTATTCTCTGGAAACCCAAAAAATAACGAAGGAGCGACTCAAATGATTAAAGTCGGTATCAATGGTTTCGGAAGAATCGGACGTATGGTCTTCCGTGCTGCAGTTGAAAACTTTGCAAATGATATCCAGATCGTCGGTATCAATGACCTTCTCGATGCGGATTACCTTGCCTACATGCTGAAGTACGACTCTGTCCATGGCCAGTTCAACCATGACATCAAAGTCGAGAACAACGGCGAAGGCCAGGTCTCCTACATGATCGTTGATGGCAACAAGATCCGCCTCACCGCTGAAAAAGATCCGACTCAGCTCAAATGGAATGAAGTGGATGCTGACGTGGTTGTTGAATCCACCGGCCTTTTCCTGACCGATGAAAAAGCCCGTATGCACATTCAGGCTGGTGCCAAGAAAGTTATTATGTCCGCTCCTTCCAAGGATTCCACCCCGATGTTCGTCTATGGTGTCAACCACATGACCTACGCTGGACAGGACATTATTTCCAATGCTTCCTGCACAACCAACTGCCTGGCTCCGATTTCCAAAGTTCTGAATGACAAGTTCGGCATCAAACGCGGTCTTATGACCACCATCCATGCCGCTACTGCTACCCAGAAGACCGTTGACGGTCCTTCCAAGAAGGATTGGAGAGGCGGCCGCGGAATCCTTGAAAACATGATTCCGTCCTCCACTGGTGCAGCCAAAGCTGTGGGTAAAGTTCTGCCTGCTCTGAATGGAAAACTCACCGGTATGTCCGTCCGTGTTCCGACTTCCGATGTTTCTTTCGTTGACCTGACTGTGGAACTCGAAAAAGCTGCCACCTATGAAGAAATCTGCGCCGCGATGAAGGAAGCTTCTGAAGGCGAACTCAAAGGCATTCTCGGTTACACCGACGAAGCTGTTGTTTCCACAGATTTCCGTGGTGATGCCCGTACCTCCATTTTCGACGTCAAAGCCGGTATCCAGCTTGATCCGACCTTCGTCAAAGTCTGCTCCTGGTATGACAATGAATGGGGTTACTCCAACAAGGTCCTCGAAATGGCTAAAGTTATCGCCAAGTAATCTGCTGAAAGCAGTTTGACCGATTCCTAGGGGCGGGCGGCATTACCGCTCGCCCCTTTTTGCATAGGATACTCTGATATTATTTATTCCGAAAGGATTGCGACTATGAATAAGAAAACTTTGCGCGACGTTTGCCTGAAGGGTAAAAAAGTCATTATGCGCGTTGACTTCAACGTGCCCATTAAGGAAGGTGTCATTAAAGATGATACCCGTATCAAAGGCGCTCTTCCGTCCATCAAGTATGTGCTGGATAATGGTGGAAGCCTGATTCTGATGAGCCATCTGGGTCGTCCGGATGAAAAGGGCATTACTCCTGATACCACTCTGAAAATTGTGGCTGATGATTTGGCAAAAAAACTGGGAAAACCTGTTGTTTTTGTACCGGATTGCGCAGAAGCTGATGCTCAGGTTGCCGCAATGAAGCCGGGCGATATCGTGATGCTTGAAAATACCCGCTACCACAAGGAAGAACAGGCAAAAGCCAAACAGAAAGACGGCGAATCCGATGAGGATTTCAAAGCACGGAAAGCCGCCCTGAAGGAACAGCAGAAAGTTCTGGCCAAGAAACTTGCTTCCTATGGCGATATTTACTGCAATGATGCATTCGGAACCGCTCATCGCGCCCATGCTTCCACTGCCGTGATTACAAAATATATTGACACTGCAGTTGCCGGTTTCCTGATGGAAAAGGAAATCCAGTATCTTGGATCTGCTGTTGAAAACCCGGTTCGGCCTTTTGTGGCAATCCTGGGTGGAGCGAAGGTTTCTGATAAACTTGCCGTTGTAAAAAATCTGCTGAATAAAGTGGATACCCTGATCATTGGCGGTGGCATGGCTTATACCTTCCTTAAAGCACTTGGTCATAGTGTAGGAAACTCTCTCTGCGAACTGGATCAGGTAGACTATGCCAAGGAAATGATTGCCAAGGCAAAAGAACTGGGTGTGAAACTGCTTCTGCCCGTGGATACCGTGGTTGCCGACAAATTTGATCCGGAAGCCAATACGAAGATTGTGACTGAAGTTCCCGATGGCTGGATGGGCCTTGATATCGGTCCTGAGACCATCAAACTTTACAGCGATGCTATTAAATCTGCAAAAACGGTTGTCTGGAATGGTCCTATGGGCTGTTTTGAAATGGAAAAGTTCAGCAAAGGCACCTTTGGAATTTGTGAAGCTGTGGCTGAAGTCAAAGGCAACGGCGGTATTTCCATTATTGGTGGCGGAGATTCCGTGGCTGCTGTGAACAAGAGCGGTCTTGCAGACAAGATGAGCCATATTTCCACAGGCGGCGGAGCTTCTCTGGAATTTCTTGAAGGCAAAGTTCTTCCGGGTGTTGCCGCACTGAATGACCTGCGCAAGGTTTTCATCGCAGGGAACTGGAAAATGAACAAGACTGCCGCTGAAACCAAAGCCCTTTGTGAAGAACTGAAGGCTTCTCTTGCACAGTTTGACGGCAAGTGCGAAATCGCTGTCTGCCCGACCTTTACTTCTCTGGCTACAGCTGTGGAAGTCCTGAAAGGCAGCAATGTCAAAGTTGGTGCTCAGAATATTCACTGGGCGGACAACGGTGCTTTCACCGGTGAAATTTCCGGAGCTATGCTCAAGGAAGTTGGTGTTGAATATGTGATTATCGGCCACAGTGAACGTCGCCAGTATTTCGGCGAGACCGATGAGACAGTAAACAAGAGAATCAAAGCTGCTCTCAAATATGGACTGAAACCCATTGTCTGTATTGGTGAAACGCTTGAAGAACGTGAAAGCGGAGTGACCAACAAAGTCCTTGACAAACAGATCAAAGGTGCATTCGCCGATCTTACAGCGGATGATATGGCCACAATTACGATTGCTTACGAACCGGTCTGGGCTATTGGAACAGGTAAAACTGCTACTCCGGATGTGGCTCAGGCGACCCATGCATTCATCCGTTCTGTGCTTATAGATCTGTTCGGCGCAGCAGGAAACCGGGTGGTTGTGCAGTATGGTGGCAGCATGAAGCCGGGCAATTCTGCTGAACTGATTGCTAAAGAAGATATCGATGGCGGTCTGATTGGCGGTGCGGCCCTGAAAGCAGCCGACTTTACTGAACTTATCAAGAATGGAATTGGTGCCTGATTGATTCTGTTCTGATAGAGAATGCTTCAGAGAGGCCCGGGTGAATTTTCATCCGGGCCTTTTTTATGCCTGTTTGATAGCAAGCAGATTGTATTTTTCAAAGAATCGGGAAGTTCCGGCATAGATTAAGCAACAGGACTGAAATATTTTTTTTTCAATTTGTTGATAGTAATGTAGATAAGAAGATGTAAACATTGATTGAAAAATCAAGAAATGAGACAAATGGACTCAGTGACACAGAGCAGAAGACAAGATTCTGTGCAGAGAACGGTTGTATTGCTCGTTACTAATTGCTATTAAAGGAGCTGAATATTTTTTAGAATTCAGGAAGGAATGATTCTTGAAAAAGAGTCTGAAAATGGATTTCAGGTTTCTTTATGGATAAAGCGACTACGGACTGCTGCTTTTTCTTTGTCCGAATATCTACTGGAAAGAAGTGTGCCTGAGAGAAAAAGTGAAAAAAATAAAAATTTTTTAAATTCATGAAAAAAAGATTTGAAAGTCCCGAAAAATGAAGTATGTTATTAAATCCGTACGTTCTTCCTCTGTAATATTGTGGGTTATTGCAGGGCATTCCAAATGAGACGGAGATGATTTACCTCTCGCGATTTATGAAAAGTGAGGGGTCGTTGGCTATACAAACAACAACTTTTTTAAAGGCGGTGCCTATTATGAAAGTAACGTCGTCCATCAAGCGCAGGTGTGAATCCTGCCAGATTATAAAGAGAAAAGGCGTTATTCGTGTTGTCTGCACGAATCCGCGCCATAAACAGAAACAAGGTTAATCCGGAGCGCGAACATGCCGAGAATTTTGGGAGTAGATATTCCGATGAACAAGCGCGTGACATACGCGCTTCAGACCATCTACGGAATCGGCCCGGCTATTGCCGCCGAAATCGTGGAAAAGGCTAAAATTGATCCGAATTTAAGAGCCAGCCAGCTGACTGACGAAAACATTTCCGCAATTACTGTTCTTCTCCAGAATGAGTACACGGTGGAAGGTGACCTCAGACGTGAACAGATGGCCAATATCAGACGTCTTCAGATCATCAACTGCTATCGCGGTCTTCGCCATAAAAAGGGTCTCCCCTGCCGCGGACAGCGCACACGTACCAATGCCCGTACCAGAAAAGGTAAGAAGGTTACAGTGGGTGCAATTCGAGACAAAACTCAGAGAAGAGTCGCAGCGTCCGACAAGGCCGCAGCTCAGGCTGCAGCAGCAACAGGCAAGAAATAATTTTCTGAGAATCGCCTGCTGAAAGAACTGTTATACGAAAGTCGAAAGGTTTTATACTATTATGGCTGAAGAAAAAATGGAAAAAGCCGCTGTGGAAGCCCAGGCTCCCGCTGAAACGGCCGCACCCGCCGCCGAAGCCGTTGCCGATAAACGCAGAAAAAGCGGACGCTATGTTCCGTCCGGCATCGCTTATGTTCAGGCGACCTTCAATAATACCAAGGTTACATTTACAGACCTTCATGGAAATGTGCTCTGCTGGTCCACATCCGGGAAAAACGGCTTCAAGGGAGCCAGAAAAAGCACCGCATATGCAGCTCAGGTTGTGGCTGCTGATGCAGCCAAGAAAGCAGAAGCTCTTGGCATGAGAGAAGTCGAAGTACGCATCAATGGACCCGGCGCCGGCCGTGAATCCGCTGTGAGAGGCATTGCATCCGTAGGGATGGAAGTCAATGCCATTAAGGATATCACTCCTGTTCCGCACAACGGTTGCAGACCTCCGAAAAGACGCCGTGTCTGATCGGGGATCCGACAGGATATTCGGGATCCGGACAACAAGATTCTGAATGTCAGCTTGGAATGTGTGTGTATAGAATAGGTCAAAAAATTTCCGGAGGATATTAACGAATGGCTGCTGCATCCAATTTCCCGATGCCTCAATCGCTTGTCATTGACGAAGCTACGGCAACCGACAAGTATGCAAAGTTCATAGCTGCTCCGTTTCAGAGCGGCTTCGGGCATACGATCGGCAATGCTCTGCGCAGAGTGTTGCTTTCTTCACTGGAAGGATAGGCAATTTCAGCGGTCAGAATAGACGGAGCGTCTCATGAATTTGCGTCTCTTCCGAGCGTAGTTGAGGACGTGGCCGAAATTATTCTGAACCTGAAAAAGGTTAAACTGAACCTGAATTCTGATCAGCCCAGAACGCTTGAAATCAGAAAAAAGAAAGCCGGTCCCGTTCTTGCCGCAGATATATGCTGTGACGGCACAGTAGAAATTCTGAACCCTGAACAGGTTATTTGCGTACTTGACAAGGATGTTCCTTTCAGAGCCGAGATTGAAGTCTCAAAAGGCAGAGGCTGGTGTCCTGCTGAAAAAAATAAAAGACCGGATCAGCCGCTTGGCACAATCCTGGTAGATTGTCTGTTCAGTCCGGTGACTCATGTCCGTTACCAGGTAGGCGCGGCCCGTGTTGGCGAAGAGACTGAAATGGACAGCCTGACCATCGAAATTTACACTGACGGCAGAATTACTCCGAAAGACGCCATGGAAAAGGCTGCAAAGATTCTGAAGGATCATTTGAAGCCGTTCCTGGGGAGCCAGGTCAGTGACGGAGATGTTTTCTCTTCCATCAGTGAAGAGGAACAGAAGATGTTTAAAGTCCTGTCGCAGGATGTGGACATCCTTGATCTTTCCGTACGTGCGATGAACTGTCTGAACAATGCGAATATCAAACTGCTTGGCGAACTTTGTCTGAAGAGCGAATCCCGCATGCTCAAATACCGTAATTTCGGTAAGAAATCTCTTGATGAAATCAAGGAAAAGCTTGCGGACATCAACCTCAGTCTGGGGATGACATTCAGTGAGGAACTTGCCAATGCAATTATGGCCGAAGCCGAACGTGCTAAAGCCGTCAAGAAAGAGGAGGCGTAATCAATGCGTCATCTTAGACATACTGCAAAACTGAACCGCAATTGCGGTCACAGAAAGGCCATGCTTGTGAATCTTGCATGCAGCCTGATTGAACACGATCAGATTGAAACCACCCTGATTCGCGCGAAAGAGCTTCGCCGTTTCGTGGATAGACTTGTTACCAAGGCCAAAAAAGGCGGAGAGCATCAGCGCAGACTTGTTTATGCAGATCTGAAGATCAATACTCCGTCGGATAAAGCTCAGGGCAAAAAAGCCGTCCTGGACAAACTGTTCAGCGACCTGGCTGTACGCTTTGCAAACAGAGCTGGCGGTTATACCAGAATTCTGCATATGCCGCACCGGGTGGGTGATGGTGCCCCCATGTGCCTGATCCAGTTCGTGGAGGCTGCTGCTCCGAAGGCTGCTGCCGAAGAGGCACCGAAAGCCGAGGAAACAGCAAAAGCTGAAGAAGCTCCCAAGGCTGAATAAGCCGATTGGCTGTTATGAAAGAATGAGCCTGTCCGGAACTATGACCGGGCAGGCTTTTTTATTATATTGTTTAAGTGTAAAAAAACTGCCAACTGAACCGGTATGCTGCTGAAAGGCTTCAGCTTTAAGTTTATAAGATTGTTTCCAGTTGCCAAGCTGCAAAAAATAGATGGGAATTATGACGTTATATGGCGTTGGATCATGACGAAACTGCATCTGTATTTCAGATCGGATGCCGAAATTTGACGTTGTATATAGCATTGGATTACGGTTCGTCAACAGGATAGTTTAGTTGCTACAGTAGACAAATTTTTTAAGCCTGTTTCACAGATTGTTGACAGGATCATTTTGAATGTCGTAGTGCATACCAAAGACTTGTCTGCGGGTTTTTATTTTAAGAGAAGATTGAGAGAATATTATTTTGCTGATAAAAACTCAGGAATTTCAATATTGAACAGCTGGAAGACCTGGGTATTAGTTCCTTATTATGTGGAATAGGGCGGGTCCATCATCCTGTCTAAACAGAGAATGCTTTTGCGGATGAGGAAGTTTTCTCTTGGAAAAACCGCATTCTGACAGGATGAAAAAACTGCAGGTGGATATATAAATGGCGGAACAGGAAAGGCCGTCATTTCATGATTCTTCAGTTCATTATTAATTATATCGCAGGGGGCTTTATAAAATATGCCGTGCAAAGCTTCCCTGTGAGCGGAAAAAGTGTGATTCTCTTAGAAAATTTTCGTTTTCAAAAGATTTATATTGTTTCTTCTGTGGTTCCTTTTTTGAGTTATAATCATGACCGGCTGGTTTTGCGCGTCTGAAGAAAAAAGTCATTGCTTCTCCTGTAACTGCAAAGACTGCATAAGCTGTTTCCCGGAATTTGCTTGACTTCATGAAAAGTCTTGTTCAGGGAGGGATTGGATTTTATGAAAAATGTAGTTGCATGGAACTATTGGACTTTGCATACGGCATGGGGGGATTGCACTTTGTGGGAAGTACAGAGGAAACATCTCAGATGCAGAGAAGAAAATCACTGGAAAATCCGGGTACAGGATTGCCATTTTGTGCTTTTGTTGCTATTATATCAGGGAAAGTTTTTTTGAATCGTTACCCTGATCAGGAAAGGATGGTCCGATATGTTAAAGTCTTCTACCATTGCTGATGAGCAGGCCTGGCAGAATCTGATTCCTGATATGGAAGCCTGGAATCAGGTGCGCAATGCGTGTGGAAAGAATCCGCATGCTTTCCTTGGAATGCATCACGGCCCCGGAGGGAAGGGGATCCTTGTACGTGTTTTTGATCCGGAAGCTCAAAGCGTGACGCTTCTGATTGGAGATGAACGCTATGAAATGACTTCTTTTTATAAGGATGGCCTGTTCCAGATATGGTTTCCCGATGCGGAAAAACATTTCAATTATAAACTTGAGCGCAACTATGACAGAGGAACCTTTATTTCCGAGGACCCCTATCATTTCCTGCCGGCTCTGGGGGATATGGATGTCTACCTTTTCAATCAGGGGGAACATCACAGAGTGTATGACGTGATGGGAGCACATATCCGTCATTACAACGATCAGACCGGTGTGGATTTTGCTGTATGGGCGCCAAATGCCGAACGCGTTTCCGTCGTAGGGACATTCAACTGCTGGGATGGAAGACGCCATCAGATGCGCCTCCTGGGAAGTTCGGGCATCTGGGAGATATTTATTCCGGGAGTTGCACCGGGGGATCTGTATAAGTTTGAAATCCGCACGAAGGCTGGAAACTTTTTATTGAAAACTGATCCGTATGCACGACAGATGGAACTGCGTCCAGGAACAGCATCGGTTGTTGTTTCCGACCGGAAGTTTGTCTGGCATGACGCGGAATGGATGGAAAACAGGAAAAAAAGACCGGCCCTGAATTCGCCTATGAATATTTATGAAGTTCATCTGGGGTCCTGGGGCGGGCCAGGCTGTCCTGCGGCGGACTACTCGCGGCCGGATGGATTGCCGAACTATCGGCAGCTGGCTCTGGCTCTGGCTGACTATGTGAAAAAAATGAACTATACTCATGTGGAGCTTCTGCCGATCTGCGAACATCCTCTGGATGAATCCTGGGGATATCAGGTAACTGGTTTTTTTGCACCGACATCGCGTTATGGAACACAGGAGGATTTCGCCTACTTCATAGACTGTCTGCATCAGAATGGAATCGGGGTAATCCTTGACTGGGTGCCCGCTCATTTCCCAAAGGATTTCTTTTCTCTGGGACGCTTCGACGGAACAGCTTTGTATGAACATGAGGATCCGCGTCAGGGGGAGCAGAAGGACTGGGGAACCTATGTTTTTAATTTCGGACGCAATGAAGTCCGGAATTTCCTGATCGGAAGCGCTCTCTACTGGCTCAAGGAATTTCACGCGGATGGGCTCCGGGTGGATGCCGTAGCCTCCATGCTTTATCTGGATTATTCCCGGAAGGAGGGGGAGTGGATTCCCAATCAGTACGGAGGCAATGAAAATCTTGAAGCCATTTCTTTCCTGAAGCGGTTAAATGAACTGGCTCACGGAGAGCAGCCGGGATGCGTGATGATTGCAGAGGAATCTACCGCATGGCCTGGAGTTTCAAGACCCGTTTATCTGGGAGGGCTTGGCTTTACCTTTAAATGGAATATGGGGTGGATGCATGATTCACTGGAATATTTTGAAGAGGATCCGCTGTATAGAAGTTATCACCATGGAAAGGTAACGTTTTCTCTAACATACGCTTTTTCTGAAAACTTCATTCTTCCGCTGAGTCATGATGAAGTAGTCCATGGAAAGCGTTCTCTGGTCAGCAAAATGCCCGGCCCTTACGAACAGAAATTCGCCAATCTTCGCGCTCTTTACAGCCTGATGACGGCTCATCCGGGCAAAAAACTGCTTTTTATGGGGGGAGAATTCGCTCAGATGATTGAATGGAACTGCCGTCAGGCATTAGACTGGAATCTTCTGGACTTTCCGATCCATAAAGGGATGCAGACGATGGTTCGGGATTTGAACAAATTCTATCTGGACCAGCCTGCCTTATGGGAACAGGACTGTATTCCTGCAGGATTCCAATGGATTGACGGAAGTGATTATCGGCAGTCTGTACTCTCCTTCTGCCGATGGGATAAAGCCCGGAAGGCTCCTGTGCTGGTGATTTTGAATTTTACTCCTCAGGTTTATGAGAATTTCTGTGTGGGAGTTCCTGCAGCCGGCGTGTGGCGTGAAGCTTTTAATTCGGACCGGCAGGAATATGGCGGAACTGGCCTGCTGAATGAAATGCCTCTTCCGGCAAGAGAAGGGAAGTGTCATGGGCAGGATCAGTTTGTATCATTGCGTCTCCCGTGGCTGGGGGCTGTTATGCTTGTTTTGGAGCATGCCGGAGCAGGAGAGAGAGCGGGAAAAGAAGAGTGAAGTAAGTTTATGAAGAAGAATTCGTTTCATGGAGACTGTTTGATTCGTACTCAGGTAAAACCGTACAAGTTTGAGGCGAAGATGGGCTGTTTTTCAGCTTTGTGCAATCGCTGTGCCGTGCAGCATCATGCTGAAGGCGGATTCGCAAAACTTTTTGCCGATGCGCTTTGCTCTGCAGCTCTGATCGTGAGTTCCAGAGCAGATCCTCTGGAAAAATGCTCCATTCGCTATAGCTGCGGAGATCCTGTCCGGGGGTTTGTTCTCGACAGCAATGAGGATGGATCCCTGCGCGGTATGCCTGTAAACTCTTTGCGGGGGGACGGCTGGACATGGAATTCTGCGGCAGATCTGGAAAAACTTTGCGGAGTCAATGGATCGGAACTGGAGGTAACTCGTTCCGTACATGGAAGAATAACCCGTAGAGGAAAACTGAGCTCCGCTTTTCTCCAACCCTCCATGGCAATGGCG
>CASERY010000031.1 GCA_949290385.1 uncultured bacterium
CCTTGAAAAAAAGACCGTCTCCTAGCTCGGTAAAAAATACCATAAAAATATGTAAAGCACACAATCCCTGTCATGTTCCACTTTATCTCTACATCAATTTATGCAGGACTGTAATAAAAAGAAAAGCCGAACCCATTTCTGAGTTCGGCTTTTCCTGCTGTTCGTAAACGTATTTGTCAGACAGTCTTACCGGAAATAACTCCGTGACCTTTAAAGGTACGAGTCGGTGCAAACTCGCCAAGTCTGTGTCCAACCATGTTTTCTGTGATGAAAACAGAAACAAAGACTTTGCCGTTATGCACATTGAAAGTATGTCCAACGAATTCCGGAACAATCATGGACCGGCGAGACCAAGTCTTGATAGGAGCCTTGTTGCCCTTTGACATTTTCTCGATCTTTTCCATGAGATAGTAGTCCACAAAAGGACCTTTTTTGATAGATCTAGCCATTGATTACTTGCTCCTGCGTGCAACAATGAAGGTATTGCTGCGGTTCTTCGGATGACGTGTTCTGAAGCTCTTGGCGTACTGTCCCCACGGAGATTTCGGATGTCCGCCGGTAGCACGGCCTTCACCACCACCCATCGGATGGTCAATCGGGTTCTGGGCCACACCACGAACATGCGGACGGAAACCTTTATAACGTTTCTTTCCAGCTTTTCCGTAAGCGGCATTCATGTGATCCACATTGCCAACCTGTCCCATGGTGGCCATGCAGTTCAGATGCACCAGGCGGACTTCTCCGCTGGGCAGCTTGACCTGTGCATATTCACCATCTTTAGAACGCAGAACAGCTGTCTGGCCTGCAGCACGAGCCATCTTTGCACCGCGTCCCGGAACCAGTTCAATATTATGAATCGAACTGCCAACCGGAATACTGCGAAGCGGAAGCGCATTGCCCACTTTCGGCTCTGCCTTGGGACCACTGCATACAACAGAACCCACAGTCAGTCCAACAGGGGCCAGGATGTAAGCTTTTTCACCATCTTCGTAGTGGAGAAGAGCAATAAAAGCGGAACGGTTCGGGTCATATTCCAATGCCGCAACTTTCGCCGGAACACCCTGTTTGTTGCGTTTGAAATCAATCACACGGTAAGTGCGTTTGTTTCCTCCGCCGCGAAAGCGTACGGTCATACGGCCCACATTATTTCTCGCACCGGTGGATTTCAATCCCACAGTCAGGGATTTTTCCGGAGCTTTGTCCGTCAACTCGGAATAATCAAGAGTCTTGATGTAGCGCAGGCTCTTGGTCATCGGTTTGTAAGATTTAATCGCCATCGTTCTTCTCCTTAAGCAAGCTCAATAGAGCCTTCGGACAGAGTCACAACCGCTTTCTTCCAATGGGAACGGCGTCCTGGAATCGGAGATCTGCCTGCACGTTTGGGCTTACCCTTGTAGTTCATCAAATTAACGGATTTGACTTTGACGCCGTAAATTTTTTCAATTGCAGCAGCAACTTCAAATTTCGTAGCGCCTGTCTGGACTTTGAATGCGTACTGGTTCTGATCTTTCAGAAGAGCACTCTTCTCAGTCATCATGAGATTTACAATCACATCGTAAGCTGATTTCATTGTTCCATCCCTTCTGAATTAACCAATACGCTTGATGAATTCATCAAGAGCATCTTTTGTAAAGAGAAGTTTGTCAGCCCAGAGAACCAGATAGGTATTTGCACAGGATGCCTTCATCAGACATACAGTCGGCAGATTTCCAGTTGCTCTCAGGGTGTTCTCATCGTAATCCTGAACCATGAACAACAGTTTGCCTTCCGCATTCAAGGATTTGAATGCCTGGACTGCACTTTTTGTTTTCATGTTTTCAAGCTCAAACTTATCAACCACTACAACAGCTGCTTCTTTCAGTCTTTCGGAGAAAGAACGCTTCATGGCCAGTTTTTTCACTTTGGCATTCAGCTTGACAGAGTAGTCGCGCGGTTTCGGACCAAAGGCAACACCACCATGACGCCAGACCGGGTTGCGGGTTTCTCCAGCACGTGCACGGCCAAGACCTTTCTGCTTGAAAGGCTTCTTACCTGTACCGGAAACTTCTCCGCGGGTTTTGGTGGACGCGGTTCCTGCGCGGGTCTCGTTCAGGAACGCGACAACGGCATCATGGACAGCCTGGCTGCCTTTTTCAAATTCGAGGAAAGAATCTTCAATGACGTAGTCACCGACTTTTTCCCCTTTCATATTCAATATGTCAATTGTCATGGACATTTTTTCACCTGTTCAGTGTAAGTTGGTTGTTCTTTCCCTAGAAGAAATTATTTCTTCTTTGCCTTCTTAACGAGGACTGTGCCTCCGTTAGGACCCGGAATCGCGCCACTTACGAAGATCAGGTTCTCTTCTGCAGAAACTCTCACAATCCGCAGATTCTGAACTGTTCTCGTATCACTTCCGAGGTGACCTGCCATTTTCTTGCCCTTCATCACCAGACCCGGAGTTTCACGGCATCCAATGGAACCGGGTTTGCGATGCCATCCGCCGCCGTGTGCGTCACGTCCGCCTTTGAAATGATGGCGAACCATCACGCCGGCAAAACCGCGGCCTTTGGTGGTACCGGTGATATCAAGAAATTCTCCCTGGGCAAAAATATCCGCTTTGATTTCAGAACCGAGTTCCACGGCAGGATCTTCATCTGTTCTGAATTCACGGATCACAGCAGGAAGATCTTTCTCAATACCAGCCTTTGCCAGCTGACCCTTCACTGCCTTGCTCACATTTTTGGCTTTGCGGACACCGAAGCCAACCTGGATGGCACTGTAGCCATCTTTTTCCTTCGTCTTGACACCGACGACCTTGCACGGGCCGGCTTCGACGACGGTTACAGGAATCAGAATTCCTTTTTCGTCGTAGACCTGTGTCATACCGACTTTTTTTCCGATCAAACCTTTCATAGTTCTCCTTTACAGGCACATGCTCTACCGGATAAGAGCCTTGGTGCCATATGCGTTAACACTAATTCAGCGCATGCTGATTCGAATTAGTTTCCAATCTTAATGGAAATATCAACTCCGGCAGGAAGACTGAGTTTCTTCAGTTCATCCACTGTTTTTGAAGTCGGATTGATAATGTCCAGAAGACGCTTGTGCGTTCTGATTTCAAATTGTTCCATGGACTTTTTGTCGACATGCGGGGAACGGTTCACGGTGAAGCGTTCCACACGAGTCGGCAGCGGAATCGGTCCCGCGACCAGAGAACCGGTACGACGGGCAGTATTGAGGATCTCCGCCACAGACTGGTCGAGAATGCGATGCTCAAAAGCCTGGAGTTTAATGCGGATTTTCTGAGCCGCTTTAGTAGAAGTTTTGGTACTCATTTATTATTTTTCTCCACAATTTTCTCTTGCACTTGGTTCGGCACTCTTTCAAATACACTGGGTTCCATTACATAGGATGCACGGCCTTTGGACAATGAACGGATTGCTGTCGCATAGCCAAAGAGTTCAGACAACGGCACATTTGCAACAATCTTAGCCGCGCCGGAATCAGATGAAAGTTCTGCAATCTGACCGCGGCGTTTTGTAATATCGCCAATGATATCGCCCTGATTTTCATCCGGGCAGGTCACTTCAACCTTCATAATCGGTTCCATCAGGCAGATTCCTGCTTTTTTAGCAGCGTCCTTCAATCCCATGGAAGCAGCAATCTTAAAGGCCATTTCAGAGGAGTCCACCGGGTGATAAGAACCATCCACGATATCCACGTTGAAGTCGATCAGCGGATAACCAGCCAGGACACCTGTCTGAGCCGCTTCACGAATACCCTGTTCAATCGGCTTGATGAATTCTTTCGGGATTGCACCTCCAACGATCTTGTTCTGGATTGTAATTCCATGACCTTTTTCCATCGGAGTCACATTCAGTACGCAATGACCATACTGACCACGTCCGCCAGACTGACGAACGAATTTTGAATCTGAAGTTGCAGGTTTAAGCAGAGCTTCACGATATGCGACCTCGGGCTGACCTGAAACAGCTTCGACCTTGAATTCGCGGACCAGACGGTCCATAATAATTTCCAGATGAAGTTCACCCATACCGGAAATAATGGTCTGACCGGTTTCCTGATCGGATTTCATGGTAAAGGTCGGGTCTTCCTGAGCAAGAGCAATCAAAGCTGCGGTAAGTTTATCGCGGTCCGCGGTCGTTTTGGGCTCTACTGCAATGGAGATCACGGGATCAGGGAAGACCATGGACTCAAGAACAATCGGGCATTTTTCATCGCAGAGTGTATCTCCGGTTGTAACGTTCTTAAGGCCGACAGCAGCAGCGATATCGCCGCAATAGATTTCTTCACGCTCTTCACGCATGTTCGCATGCATCTGAAGAAGACGACCGAAGCGTTCGGTTTTGCCTGTACGCGGATTCAGCATGGTTTTTCCACAAACCGCTGTACCGGCATAGATGCGGAAGAAGAAAAGCTTACCCACATACGGGTCGGTAGCAATCTTGAATACGAGTGCTGTAAACGGCTGGTCATCACCGCAATGGACTTTAACTTCTTCATCCATATTATACGGATTGTGTCCCACAGTTTCCCAAAGGTCAAGAGGAGACGGGAGATAATCCGCTACAGCATCCAGAAGAGACTGAACACCTTTGTTTTTGAAGGCAGAACCGCAGAAGGCCGGAACAATTTTACCAGCAAGGACGCATTCACGCAGTGCTTTACGGATATCCTCCACCGGGATGTCTTCCCCTTCCAGATAACGCATGGCAATGTCATCATTGAAATCTGCAATCTTTTCGATTACTTCATCATGATACTGTTTAGCTTTCTCCACCATATCCGCAGGAATATCGATGGGCAGCGGGTTTTCTCCATTGTCGCCGTGGAATTCAATAGCCTTCATTTCCAGAACATCTACAAGTCCGGTAAAATCCGCCTCGGCACCAATGGGAATTTCCAGAGGACACGCATTGACTTTCAGTTTCTTGCGCATATCTTCCACGACTTTGTAGAAGTTTGCGCCGGTACGGTCCATCTTATTCACAAATGCCAGGCACGGCACATGGTATTTTCTTGCCTGACGCCATACGGTCTCAGACTGGGGCTGTACTCCGCCTACCGCACAGAAAACACCAACGGCACCATCAAGTACGCGAAGAGAACGTTCCACTTCAGCGGTGAAGTCCACATGCCCTGGGGTGTCGATCAAGTTGATTCTGTGTTTATTGCCGAAGCGGTTCCAGAAGCAGGTTGTTGCGGCAGAAGTAATCGTGATTCCGCGTTCCTGTTCCTGAACCATCCAGTCCATGGTTGCCGCGCCTTCATGCACTTCACCGATTTTGTGAGTTTTTCCGGTGTAGTACAGAATACGTTCGGAAAGAGTTGTCTTTCCGGCGTCAATGTGTGCCATAATTCCGATATTGCGTGTGAACTTAAGTCCAGCTACGCGTTTCGGAGACTCGTTGCAAGTATGTTCTGCAATCATATAAGTTCAGTCTTTCAATGAGCAAAAGTTGTTGAATGTATTACCATCTGTAATGAGCAAAGGCTTTATTTGCCTGAGCCATTTTGTGAGTATCCTCTTTCTTTTTCACGGATGCGCCGGTATTGTCATAAGCGTCAAGAAGTTCAGAAGCCAGTGCTTCCATCATGGTCTTGCCTTTCTTCGCCTGAGAATAGGTGGTGATCCAGCGGATTGCCAGGGCAACCTGTCTATCTGGAGCCACTTCAATGGGCACCTGATAGTTCGCTCCGCCAACACGACGGCTCTTGACTTCCACTTTGGGCTTGACATTTTCTACAGCCTGAACAAAAACTTCCAGGGTATCTACGTCTTTTTTCTTTTCCTTGATATAATCAAATGCGCCATAGACAATTTTCTGAGCGACAGATTTCTTACCCATGCGCATCAGCGTATTAATCAGACGGGCAACAAGCTCGCTGTTATACTTCACGTCTGGCGTGATTTCTCTTTTTGTTGTTCTGCGTCTTCTCATGTTTTTCGAGTTACCTTTGACTTCTGTTCAATCAAACCTCAAAACAGCTGAGGGCTGGTTTCGGTTCTCCGCAACAGATACGCTGCGTTTCTCTTATTTCTTTTTACCCTTGGCTGCGGCATCTCCGCCTTTCGCCTGTTTGGCTCCGTATTTGGAACGGCCCTGCTTGCGGCCTTCCACTCCAAGGCTGTCCAGTGCACCACGGACAATGTGGTAACGGACTCCAGGAAGGTCACGGACTCTTCCGCCCTTCACCAGGACCACGCTGTGTTCCTGAAGGTTGTGGCCTTCGCCACCAATGTATGCGGTAACTTCAACGCCATTGGTAAGACGCACACGGGCAATCTTACGCAGAGCGGAGTTCGGTTTTTTCGGAGCTCTTGTCGTAACCTGCAGACAGACGCCGCGGCGCTGCGGGCACTTGCTCAGTGCTTTTGCTTTGCTTTTGTTCTGTTTCGGTCTGCGACCGGCTCTGACCAACTGATTAATTGTCGGCATGTTTTTTCTTCACCTGTTCGCTTGAGTTAGCATTTGATAATATTGGCAACAAACGGGATCATAATATATCATCCCGTTTGCTGTTATCAACTGCAACTTTTGTTATTTATTAAAAATTTTCGAAATTTTTCTCTTATTTTTCAGAAAGATCATCCATTCCGGGGTCTTCTGCAAAGGAATCATCTCCGGAATCATTATCCCCGCCATCAAAATTGTTTTCGCCGGACAGGAGTTCTCCGCTTTCTGAAAGCATTTCATCCTCGGAAAAATCATTGTCATTTCCCGGGAACACTTCATCAATGTCATCCGAGCCGAAATCGATCTTGGTTATATCGGTTTCATCATAATTTTCAGCCTTGTTGTCATCCTCAAGCACATCCACTTCCGGAGGAAGTTCTTCGCCCAGTTTGATCATTTTCACGTGCTGATATTTTTCAGAGCCTGTTCCTGCAGGAATCAGGTGGCCGGTAATAACATTTTCCTTAAATCCGCGGAGCACATCCTCTTTTCCAAGAGTTGCGGCATCCGTCAGAATTCGGGTGGTATCCTGGAAGGATGCGGATGAGATAAAGCTTTCGGTTTCCAAAGATGCTTTGGTTATACCGAGCAGGACAGATTCCCCTTCTGCCGGGGTTCCTCCTGTAGCTTTGACTCGTTCATTTTCACGGGCAAACTCATAACGGTCAACCTGTTCGCCGGAAAGGAAGCGCGTGGACCCCTGTTCGGTCACCCGGATCTTCTGCATCATCTGGCGAATAATGATCTCAATGTGTTTGTCGTTAATTTCCACACCCTGTGCCCGGTACACGGTCTGGACTTCATTCACCAGGTAGCGCTGGAGTTCCTGAGGTCCGCAGATGGACAGCAACATCTGAGGTACAATAGACCCCAGGGTCAGTTTCTGTCCTTTCTTCACGTAATCACCTTTACCCACAATCAGGTGTTTGGTCGCCGGGATGATATGTTCACGGCAGCTATCCGAATCGGGATCGCGGATAATCAGTGTCCGACGGCCCCTTGTCATCTTGCCGAGCTCGACATAACCGTCAACACTGGCAATTTCAGCCACTTCCTTCGGAGTGCGTGCTTCGAACAGTTCGGACACACGCGGAAGACCTCCTGTGATGTCCTTGTTTTTCTGCTGCTGACGAGGCACCCTTGCAAGCACCATACCAGGACGGACATGAGCATCCTTCCGCGTCATCAGGAATGCACCTGCAGGAAGCGGATAATTCGAAATCACTTCCATCGTGTCAAAATCCTTGATGACAATCTGCGGATGAAGGTCTTCACGATGTTCCATCACCGTAATTTCCTCTGTTCCGCCTCTGCGGGTTCTGTTCAGGGTAACGCCATCAATCAAATCGCTGAGTTCCACATACCCGGACTCTTCTGCAATGATCGGCAGCTGATACGGATCCCATTCGGAAATCTTCTCATCTTTTTTGACTTTTTCGCCATCCTTCTTGAAGAGAACCGCACCGACTTCAGCAACGTATCGGTCGATTTCGGCTTCCTTCACGGCATCAGACCAGAAATCATAGTCCTAATTATAGAAAGCACCGATAATCTGTGCTTCCTGAATAGCTCTTTCACGGGCCTTGGCTTCTGCAGCTTTGGCTTTTTCAGCGTCATACACCACAATGGAGCCGTTCTTGTTCACAACCAGTGTCTGGCCTTTTTCGTCTTCCACAACACGGATGTTTTCAAGACGTATGGTTCCTGCGTTACGTGCATTGATTACAGGCTGCTTGTAAGCAGAAGAAGCAGTACCTCCGATATGGAACGTACGCATTGTCAGCTGAGTACCAGGTTCACCAATGGACTGAGCCGCAATAATTCCCAGAGCATCGCCCACTTCAGCAAGGCGGTCTGTGGCCAGATTCTTACCATAGCATTTCACACAGACTCCATGCTCTACATCGCAGGTAAGGACGGAACGAATCAGCACACGGTTAATTCCGCAGGCTTTAATGCGGTCTGCAATGGCGGGTGTAAATTCCTGGCCGGCAGCCACGATCAAGCGGCCGTCGTCATAAGCCGGATCCCGGATATCCTGTGCACTGAAACGTCCGAGCAGACGATCCTTCAAAGGCAGCATCTCATCATCGCCTTCAACAATGGCACTTACCCAGATACCCTTCAGTGTTCCGCAGTCTTCGCAACGGCAGATAATATCCTGAGCCACATCAACCAGCTTACGGGTCATGTATCCGGAGTCAGCAGTTTTCAGAGCCGTATCAGCCAATCCCTTGCGGGCACCGTGTGTGGAAATAAAGTATTCCAGCACAGTCAAACCTTCGCGGAAGTTCGACAGAATAGGCCGTTCAATAATATCACCGGAAGGCTTAGCCATCAATCCGCGCATACCTGCCAACTGACGAATCTGGTCCTTGCTTCCTCGAGCTCCGGAATCCAGCATTGAATAAACAGGATTGATCTGTTTTTTGCTGGCAGCTTCAGATTCGGCAAACAGGTCATTTGCAACCTGGTTGGAGGTCTGGGTCCATACGTCAACAATTTTATTGTGACGCTCTCCGTCGGTCAATACACCTTTATTATACTGACTTGTGATTTTTTCAATCTCGGCACGAGCCTTGGCAATCAGTTCACCTTTGGTCTTCGGCACGGACATATCCGCAATGGAAATGGAAAATCCTGCTACAGTAGCATATTCATAGCCCAGATTCTTCAAATTGTCCAGCAGTTCAATTGTTTTTGCATGGCCGATATATTCGTACGCTTCTGCAATGAGCTTTCCGATTTCCTTCTTCTTCGCCAGATTGTTGTAAAATCCAAGACTCCGATCCCAGATGCTGTTGAAAATACAACGGCCGGGAGTCGTAATAATGAATTTTTCATCCTTAACACCACGAGGTGTATCCACTCCGTAGTCAGGATTCGGCAGACGGATTGCTTCATGAATCGTGATGTGTCCCGTATCAAGAGCATACAGCACTTCATGCACATCTCTGAAAATTCTGGCCTTTTCCGGATTGCGGGGCGGAATTGTCAGATAATACACACCCAGCGTAATATCCTGAGTCGGTGTTGCAATCGGTTTTCCATTTGCCGGAGAGAAAATATTGTTGATTGAAAGCATCAGCAGTTTGCATTCCAGCTGTGCGGCGGCGGACAGCGGCACATGAACAGCCATCTGGTCTCCATCGAAGTCTGCGTTGTATCCGGTACAAACCAGCGGATGCAGACGAATCGCAGATCCTTCAATCAGGATCGGGTCAAAAGCCTGAATAGACAGACGGTGCAGTGTAGGTGCACGGTTCAGCATCACAGGATGCCCCTGTGTCACTTCCTCAAGAATATCCCAGACTACCGGCTCCCCACGCTCAATCATTTTTTTGGCTCCGCGCACAGTATGCGCATAGCCACGCCCTTTCAGATGGCGGATGATAAACGGCTCAAACAGAATCAGAGCCATCTTTTTCGGAAGACCGCACTGGCGCAGTTTCAGCTCAGGACCTACCACAATTACAGAACGTCCGGAGTAGTCCACACGCTTACCCAGCAGGTTCTGACGGAAACGCCCCTGTTTTCCTTTAAGCATATCGCTCAGAGACTTCAGAGGTCTGTTTCCCGCACCGGTCACCGGACGGCCATGACGACCATTGTCCATCAGAGCATCCACAGCTTCCTGAAGCATGCGCTTTTCATTGCGGATGATCACTTCCGGGGTACGGAGCTGAAGCAAATTTTTCAGACGGTTATTCCTGTTGATTACTCTCCGATACAGATCATTCAGGTCGGATGTGGCAAAACGTCCACCTTCCAGCGGAACCAGCGGTCTCAAATCCGGCGGGATCACCGGAAGCACTTCCAAAATCATCCATTCCGGTCTGGAATTGCTGGAAATAAAACCTTCTACAAGGCGCAATCTCTTGGAAAGTTTCTTGCGGATTGCCTTATTCTTGGTAACAGTAAGATCTGTTTCGAGCTGTCCTCTAAGGGTTTCCAAGTCCACCATCTGCAGCAGTGTGCGGATGGCAGATGCACCCATATCCGCTTTAAAGGCATCTCCATATTCATCCTTTGCCTGGCGATAGTTCATTTCATCCAGAGATTCGCCCAGCTTCAGCGGAGTGTCTCCCGGATCCACCACGACCCAGTCTTCATAATAAATAATGCGTTCAAGCGTTCTTGCAGTCATATCGAGCATAAGTGCGATACGGCTCGGCATACACTTGAAAAACCAGATGTGAGAAACCGGTACGGCCAGTTCAATATGGCCCATGCGCTCACGTCTGACTTTAGCCTGAGTTACCTCAACGCCGCAACGGTCGCAAATAATGCCCTTATGTTTCACGCGTTTGTATTTGCCGCAATTGCACTCCCAGTCACGCTGAGGTCCGAAAATCTTTTCACAGAAGAGACCGCCTTTTTCAGGCTTGAAGCTTCTGTAGTTGATCGTCTCGGGGTTCTTGACTTCTCCATGGCTCCAGGATCGGATGACTTCCGGAGAAGCGACCTTGATGACGACCGCTTCGAACGCGCTCAGCGGCTGATTCTGTCCGCTCGGCATATCTCTATAACTATTGTCAATCACTGTGGAATTCCTCCGCGTGTTAAATTACTTGCCCTTCTCGGTGCGCTTTACGGTACGGACATCCAGTCCAAGGCTCTGCATTTCCTTCAGCAACACGTTGAAGGATTCAGGTCTGCCAGGTTCGAGCACATTCTGTCCGCGAACAATGGATTCGTAAATACGCGCTCTACCTGTGACGTCGTCCGACTTGACCGTAAGCATTTCCTGCAGTGTATGCGCGGCGCCGTAAGCTTCCAGTGCCCACACTTCCATTTCACCGAAGCGCTGACCTCCATGCTGGGCTTTTCCGCCCAGCGGCTGCTGGGTGACCAGAGAGTAAGGTCCGACCGAACGAGCATGGATCTTATGAGCAACCAAATGGTCCAGCTTCAGCATATACACCTGACCGACAGTCACGCGCTGATCAAACTTGTTGCCGGTACGGCCGTCATAAAGATCGGTTTTTCCGTCGAATACATCCACGCCATCGACTGTTTTGAAGCCCCATTTGAAATCTTCTCCGGTCTGTTCCTGAACGCGCTTGTTGCCCTCTTTCATCAGTTCAACAATCTTCTGTTCATCAATACCGTCGAATACCGGAGTGGCGACCTTGATGCCCAGCATAGATGCAGCCCATCCCAGATGGGTCTCCAGCACCTGTCCGATGTTCATTCGGGAAGGCACACCCAGCGGGTTCAGTACAATATCCACCGGACGACCGTCTTTCAGGAACGGCATATCCTCAATCGGTACAATTCTGGAAACAATACCTTTGTTACCATGACGTCCGGCCATCTTATCCCCGACCTGGATTTTGCGCTTGGAAGCAATATAAATTTTTACCTTTTTAATGACCCCGGTATCTTCTCCGCCGCCATTTTCAAAGGTTTCCATGGATTCCTTGCGGTTCTGTTCCAAGGCCTGAAAACGCGGACGGAATGCCATCATAATGGAATCAATGGTATCTTTTGCCGGTCCATCTTCAAGCTTGTATGTCTCATACGCGTTGGCCAGTTTCGTAATTGCCGGACGTGTAATCTTCCGGTTTGCCGAAATCAGCACAACATCCTCTCCGGATGCCGTGTCATAAACAGCGCAGGGTAGTTTCTGACCGATGAATGCCTCGGAAAGCTTGTCCACCAGTTCATCAATCAAAGCTGCGGTCTGTTCCTTGAACATATCCTTTGCATGCTTGATCTGGCGCTTAAGCTCAGATTTTGTCAGGGCCTGGCGGTTCGGATCTTTGGCATATTCAATGCGAATATCCATCACGACACCACCCTTACCGCTGGGAACAGTCAAACTTGAATCTTTTACGTCGGCAGCCTTTTCCCCGAAAATAGCCCGGAGAAGTCTTTCTTCCGGAGCAAGTTCCGTCTCAGACTTCGGTGTGATTTTTCCGACCAGAATATCGCCGGGCTTTACTTCCGCACCAAGACGAACGACTCCATCAACTCCCAGGTTGCGCAGTGCATCCTCGCTGACATTGGGAATATCGCAGGTAATTTCTTCCGGTCCCAGTTTTGTGTCACGGCTGGTAATTTCAAATTCATCCACATGAATGGAGGTATATACGTCTTCCTTCACCATGCGTTCACTCAGGACGATAGCATCCTCAAAGTTGTATCCACACCATGGCATATAGGCAACAAGCACATTCTTGCCCAGCGCCAGTTCTCCATGATCTGTCGCAGCTCCATCTGCAATAGGATCTCCGATTTTCACAGTCTGACCGCTGCGAACCAATGGCCGCTGGTTCACACAGGTTCCCGCATTGCTCCGAAGGTATTTCACCAGTTTGTACACCATCGGATTCGGATCGGATGTTTCCGCACGTGTTTTTCCGTCCGTGGTAACAACTACGAGATCAGAAGATACTTCCGCCACAATGCCTTCCGTTTTGGATGAAGTCACTGCACGGGAATCCACGGCAACTTTCTTCTCCAGACCAGTTCCCACATAGGGAGATTCCGTAGTCAGAAGCGGTACTGCCTGACGCTGCATGTTCGATCCCATCAAAGCACGGTTTGCGTCATCGTGTTCCAGGAACGGAATCAGACCCGCAGCCGCGCTTACAAGCTGTTTCGGCGAAACGTCCATATACTGAACTTCCTCACGAGGATGCTCAGCGGAATCTCCTTTGTAACGGGACATTACCGTAGGATTCACAAATTCCATATTTTCATTCAACGGAGCATTGGCCTGAGCAATAACAAAATTTTCCTCCTTGTCGGCCGTAAGATAATCAATAATATTGGTTACCTTTCCATTTTCCACACGACGGTATGGCGTTTCCAGGAATCCGAAATGATTCAGTCTGGAATACAGAGAAAGAGAGGAAATCAAACCGATATTCGGACCTTCAGGTGTTTCAATCGGACAGATACGGCCGTAATGGCTGGGATGTACGTCACGAACTTCAAATCCTGCACGATCGCGGCTCAGTCCGCCAGGTCCCAATGCAGAAAGTCTGCGTTTATTCGTCAGTTCAGAAAGCGGATTGGTCTGATCCATGAACTGAGAAAGCTGATTTCGGGCAAAAAAGTCGCGAACCACACCAATGAAGGCCTTGGGATTAACCAGTTTGCTCGGAGTCATGCTGGTCTCATCGCCGTTCATCAGGGTCATTCTTTCACGAATCAGCCGTTCTGTACGGAGAAGCCCTACTCTCACATGATTCTGCAGAAGTTCTCCCACAGGTCTCACACGACGCACGCCCAAATGATCAATATCATCTGTCGGGCCGCTGGTATTAGCCAGCATCATGAGCATTTTTGTTGCTTCCATCAAATCCTCACGATGGAGGATTTTTTCAGAAGGATCAATATTCAAATGCAGTCTTTCGTTCAGTTTATAGCGTCCCACATAGCCGAGGTCATAGCGCTTTACATCAAAGAAAAGACGTTTCAGCAGCTGTCTGGCATTGGCGTTGCTCGGGGGATCCCCAGGACGCATTCTGCGATAGATTTCCTTGAGAGCTTCATCCGGAGTTTTTGCCGGATCTTTCTGAAGACAGGTGATCAGATAATTATTTCCGTTCGGGATGTACGCAAGTTCCACGGATTTGATCTTGGCTTCGGACAGGGAATTTACAAAACTCTCCGTAAGCTGAACAAATTCTTCAATTACCAGAGAACCATCTTCGGAATAAACCGGTTCAAATGTATAGTATTCTGAAACATCTTCTTTTAAAAGCTGTTTCGGAGTCATTTTGCGGATTTCATAGGCAGCAGAAATGATGTCTCTGTCCGTTTCATATCCAATCGCACGCAGGAAGGTCGTGATGAGAAATTTTCTTCTTCTTCTGCGGCGGTCAAGGTAAATATAAATCAGGTTATTGATATCAAACTGAACTTCCATCCAGTTACCGCGATCCGGGATAATGCGGAAAGAATAAAGAGTCTTTCCACTGGAGTGTCTGGTCTTTTCAAAGCAAATGCCCGGAGAGCGGTGCAATTGGCTGATAATTACTCTTTCAGCGCCGTTAATAACAAACGATCCCCGTTCAGTCATCATGGGAATTTCACCGAGGTAAACGGATTCGTTGGTCACGGCGTCTTTAAATTTGAGCCTGAAATCAACATGCAGCGGAGCGCTGTAGGATTCTCCATCCTTAATGCAGTCAACGATATCCTTTTTAGGAGTACCGATCGTATAGTCAACAAATTCTAGAAGTATCTGTTTATCAAAACTTTCAATCGGGAATACTTCATTGAAGACTTCCTGAATTCCCTGGTTCTTCCGTTGATCCGGAGCTGTATCAAGCTGCAAAAATGAGGAATAGGAATCCAGTTGAACCCCAATCAGATCGGGGATTTCAAGTACTTCTTTGAGTTTTCCGAAATTCACGCGTTCAGGCATTATTCCACCCTGTCATTGGTTGGCGAGAGCTGTCTTGGCGCAACGTTCTTAGCATAAAGCAAATCTAAAAACGCAATCCGAGGGCGGCTTTCCACGGATTTAAAAACATGTAAAAGACGGGGGCTCCCTGTAACAGGATCCCCCGCCGTTTATAACCGGCTAGGTTTTTGAAGCTGGCAATTTGTCTGAAAAACAAATTACTTGACTTCGACTTTCGCACCAGCTGCTTCGAGCTGTTCTTTGAACTTCTGAGCGTCTTCCTTGGAAGCGCCTTCTTTGATTGCTTTCGGAGCAGCTTCAACCAGATCTTTAGCATCCTTCAGGCCAAGTCCGGTGATTTCACGGACAGCTTTGATCACGGCAACTTTCTGAGCGCCCACATCTGTAAGGATCACATCAAATTCAGTCTTTTCTTCAGCAGCAGGAGCTGCAGCAGCGGCAGCAGGAGCTGCAGCAGCGGCAACAGCAACCGGAGCGGCTGCACTGACACCGAGTCTGTCTTCGAGAGCTTTGACAAGTTTGGAGAGTTCAAGAACGGAAAGTTTCTCAACGTAGGAGATGAACTGTTCCATTTCCTGCGAAATTTCTACATTAGCCTGTTCAGTCATTTTCATTGACCTCCGTATTAAAAAATTAAATTAGTTGGCTTTTTCTTCAAGTTTGTTCTTGTAAGCATTGATCACATTCACAATGCTGGATGCTTTGGCATTCAGGACTCTGACCAGGCCTGTCGGAACTGCATTGAGCAGACCAAGCAACTGAGCCCTGAGGGCATCCTTGCTCGGAAGTCCAGCAATTGCAACAACTTCTGTATCAGAAAGCATAACACCGTCAAAGTAACCGCATTTCGGAGCGATAACCCCTTTGGTGTCTTTGGAAAATGTGTCAATGATTTTCGCAACTGCGCCGGCATCGCCTTTACCCAGGACAACCGCTGTATCGCCTTTGATTGTGGTTTCAGCAAGTGCGGTAAGTCCGTTGAGTTCTGCCATCTTTCTGATAATGCGATTTTTCAGGACATGGCACTCAGCACCAGCTTGTGAAAGCTGACTTCTGAATTTGTCCAAATCTTTTACAGTGCTTCCTTTGTAGGTGACAAAGTAAAGATAATCAGATGATGTCAGGAGCTTAGCGACGTCATTTCCGATCTAAATTCTTTCTGATCTCATGCCATCTCCTTGCCCATATCGCGTGTGTCGATTTTAATACCGGGGGTCATCGTGGCTGAAAGCGTGAAGGACTGAATATAAACACCTTTCGCTGATGAAGGCTTTGCCTTAATCAAAGCTCTTACAACAGCATTGGCATTTTCTACCAGATCTTCAGCACTGAAGGACAGTTTGCCAACAGGAACCTGAACGCAAGCTCCTTTGTCAGCTCTGAATTCCACACGACCTGCTTTTGCTTCTTTGACCGCATTGCCGACTTTGTCGGTAACGGTCCCGGTTTTCGGGTTCGGCATCAATCCTTTCGGACCGAGCTGACGACCCAGAGGACGGACCTGCGCCATCGCAGACGGTGTCGCGATCAGCACATCAAAATCCACCCAGCCCTCTTTAATTTTGGCGATGACTTCATCGTATCCGACTACATCC
The DNA here is from genome assembly GCA_949290385.1 of uncultured bacterium. Lineage (GTDB taxonomy): Bacteria > Verrucomicrobiota > Lentisphaeria > Victivallales > UBA1829 > CASERY01. Next base: position 16,440 of record CASERY010000031.1, read on the forward strand.
GCACCGGCTTCCTGAGCTTCCTGTCTGGGTTTCTCATCGTCCGCAATGACCACGACCTTTACCTGCTTACCTGTTCCTTTCGGAAGGGGTACAGCACCACGCACAGTCTGATCAGTCTGTTTCGGATCGACTCCAAGCTTGAAAGAAAGCTCTACAGTCTGATCGAACTTGACCTGAGGAAGTTCCTTCAGGACTTTGACTGCATCAGCAAGCTGGTAGGTTTTCAGCTTGTCAAATTTTTCAAGCTGAGCCTTGTAAAGTTTGCTTCTCTTAGCCATCGATCACCTCTACTCCCATGCTGCGGGCTGTGCCTTCGATAATTTTCATCGCGGCCTCTTCGCTGCGGGCATTCATGTCATTCTTCTTCATCTGGACGATCTGCTTGATCTGGGAACGCGTGATCTTTCCTGCGCTTTCGCGTCCAGGATTCTTGGATCCGCTGGCCAGTCCGGCAAGTTTCTTAATCAGAACAGGTGCCGGGGGAGATTTCGTCACAAACGTGAAAGAACGATCCTGGTAGACAGTGATCACAACCGGAATGACCATTCCGGCCTGAGACTGTGTCTCGGCGTTGAACTGTTTGCAGAATGCCATAATGTTCACGCCGGCCTGGCCAAGAGCGGGTCCCACGGGGGGAGCCGGATTAGCTGCGCCTGCGGGAATCTGCAAACGGATTTCCGCTGTTACCTTTTTCGCCATTTTAATCTCCAATTCCGCATTATGGTCAGAACTGACAGGATTTCTCCCATACTGCGGTATGTTTATTCCTATGAGTTTCCGATTCCGACAAGAGATTACTCTTCATCGGGACCGACCTGCCAAAACTCCAATTCAACCGGGGTGGAACGTCCGAAAATGGAAACCATCAGTTTCAATTTTCCATGTTCTACGTCAATTTCTTCAATAACACCCTCAAAATTTGCAAAAGCCCCATCAATGATGCGTACTGTTGCACCAATAAAGACAAAAGCTGGAACTTTTGCTTCTGTGACATCCTTGTCAGATACGTCTTCCGACTGTCTCAGAAGGTCTTCCACTTCTGAAGGACTCAGACTGACAGGTCTGTCTGTTCCTCCCACAAAGGAAATAACTCCCTGAACTCCGCGAACAAAATACCAGGCCGCTTCATTCAATTCGCCATCCTCCTTGTAGAGGTCCATTCTCACATATGCATAACCCGGGAAGATTTTGCGTCTGACTACGGTCTTCTTCCCGTTCTTGATTTCAGTGACTTTTTCAATAGGAACCAGGACTTCATAGACAGGAATGGACTCATCTGCCAGACGAATCTGATTGTCTAATTTTTCTTTTACTCTGTTTTCCTGTCCGGAAAGAGTATGCAGAACATACCACTGACCTTTTGTTCTATCCACTTCCATGCGATGGTTCACTCCCTGGTTTTTAATATAGATTGATTTGCGCCGCAATGACTTCAGGCAGTAAGCAGTCTAACAAAAAAGAAAAGAATCTGGTCAACAGCAGCAACAAATACTGTAAGAACAACAAGCACGATAAGTACCAGAAGCGTGGATTCAAAAAGCTGATCCTTTGTCGGCCAGCTGCATTTCTTCACCTCTTCCATCGTATCTTCGATAAAAGAACGGATTTTCATCATTGTAGTAAACTTTCGCTTTTTCAAAAGGCTTATTGCAGTCTTTCTGATGAACGCCGTCTAAGCCGTGACGGCTCCGAAATATAATTGCCAGTGCTTCTTGCGTATAAAAAAAATGGCAGGAGCGGAGAGGTTCGAACTCACGACCTGCGGTTTTGGAGACCGCTGCTCTACCAACTGAGCTACACTCCTGCACGAATTCCGGCAGACCACTTTCTTCGATAAAGCCACCGGACTCTTTATCGTTCTGGAAACATTTTCAGGATTTCACTTAATAATAAAATCCCTACAAATTATTTTGTCTCCTTGTGCACAGTGTGCTTGCGGTCATATTTACAGAACTTTTTAATTTCAAAGCGACCCGGAGTATTTCTTTTCTCCTTGGTGCTTGTGTAGTTTCTGTTTTTGCACTCAGTGCATTCAAGAATAATGATTTCTCTCATTTTTGTATCTCTTACTCTATACCGTTATTTTCATTTTTCAAGTCAAATCCCCGCCTTTCGACGGGGATTTTTCCAGAAAATTCGTTCCGGTCAACTCAAATCAGGCAATGATCTTGTCGACAGTTCCGGAAGCAACGGTACGACCGCCTTCACGGATAGCAAAACGCTGCTTCTCTTCCATAGCAATCGGAGCAATCAGCTCAACGGAGATTGTCACATTGTCGCCAGGCATGACCATTTCAGTGCCTTCCGGCAGAGTGATGATACCGGTAACGTCTGTGGTTCTGAAGTAGAACTGAGGACGATAGTTGGAGAAGAACGGGCTGTGGCGTCCGCCTTCGTCTTTGGACAGAACGTAAATTGTAGCCGTGAATTTTGTATGCGGTGTGATGCTGCCCGGTTTTGCGAGAACCTGACCACGTTCCACATCTTCTTTCTTGGTACCGCGGAGCAGGCATCCGATATTGTCGCCAGCCTGGCCCTGATCCAAGGATTTGCGGAACATTTCAACACCGGTAACGGTAGTTTTAGCTGTCGGTTTCAAACCAATGATTTCGCAGTTATCGCCAACTTTTACAACACCGCGTTCCACACGACCGGTCACCACGGTTCCACGGCCTTCAATGGAGAACACGTCTTCAATCGGCATCAGGAACGGAAGATCGATTTCACGAGCCGGCTCCGGAATCCAGGTATCGAGGGCATCCAGCAGTTCCTGAATGCATTTGCATTCCGGTGCATTCGGATCAGTTGCCTGAAGGGCAGGATAAGCAGCACCTCTGATGATCGGAGTATTGTCTCCGTCGAAGCCGTATTTGTCAAGAAGTTCGCGAACTTCCATTTCAATAAGTTCAAGCAGTTCGGGGTCGGCAAGGTCAACCTTGTTCAGGAAGACAACAATTCTGGGAACACCAACCTGTTTTGCAAGCAGCACGTGCTCTTTGGTCTGAGGCATAACACCGTCAACAGCAGACACCAGAAGAATAGCTCCATCCATCTGAGCTGCACCGGTAATCATGTTCTTAACGTAGTCAGCATGACCTGGGCAGTCCACATGAGCATAGTGGCGTTTGTCTGACTGGTACTCAACGTGAGATGTTGCGATGGTCAGAATCTTGGTGGCGTCACGACGTCCCTGGGATTCAGAAGCTTTCGCAACCTGATCGTACGGAATGTAGTCTGCGAGGCCTTTCAGACTCTGAACGTGGGTGATTGCGGCGGTAAGAGTGGTCTTACCATGGTCAACGTGTCCAATGGTACCTACGTTGACATGCGGTTTTGTTCTTTCGAACGTATCCTTTGCCATTTTCGTATTCTCCTTTTGTGTCTTTAGCCCGAAGGCCGAATCCTGTTATTTCAATTTGTGTCTCAAAAACCGGCGAATGGAGCCTATGATCGGAGTCGAACCGATGACCTCTTCCTTACCAAGGAAGTGCTCTACCAACTGAGCTACATAGGCAGAAAGTCAGCCCTTCAAACGCTCTTTCACGCGTTACGAATGCCACTTACTATATCTCAAAAAAAAATCTTGTCAAATTGAAATTCAAGCTTTTTTCCCATTTTTTTGAAAAAAAACACTTGACTCCCGCACTCCGCAGAGAAAAAAATCCAGCCTGCTCCGCGGGTGCAGGTACTGCCGTTTTCTTTACGACAGGGATCCTTGCAGACAATTCTGGAATAAATTCTGTTCCCTGGATGAACTCAAACAAGTTCTGAGAACCCTGACAAGATCCCGATCCATTCCTGAATATCCGCCAAAAAGGGGAAGTATACAGAATTAATTTAACATGCTTTTTGTTTTTTTCAAGATTTCCTTTTTTCAATTTTCTGATTAGTTGATTTTCTCCAGTTTTTTGAATACATTAACGGCAGGTTTATTTTACAGTCAGATAGATAATGGAGGTTTTCATATGACACAGTCAATTTCCTGTCCCCGCCGGGAATACCTCGGCAATCCGGAACAGTTCGCTTATGCGGAAAAATTTCTTTTTGACGACGGACCAGGTGCAGGCATGCGTGGAATCAGAGTTTCTACCGGCGCAGGGCTGGTCTTCACCATACTCCCGGACAGGGGCATGGACCTTTGGCGTGCGGAATTCCTCGGCAAAACATTTTCCTGGATTTCTCCCTGCGGGCCTAAGCGTCCTGACCTTCTCGAACATGGAGATTTTTCCTGGCTCCGGAACTGGGGAGGCGGTCTGCTGACTACTGCGGGACTGCAAAATGTAGGATCGCCCTGTGATTTTCAAGGAGTCCATCACACGCTTCACGGCAGGATTTCCAATATTCCGGCACAGGCTGTTTCAATCCGCCGTATCCACGCGAATCAGGGGAGCCATGATCCCAAAGCGGAGGACATCCTTGAAATCTCCGGAGAAGTTCATGAAGTCAGTGTTTTCGGAGAACATTTAAAGTTAAGCCGAAAAATCTCCCTCTCTGCAGGATCCAACAAAATCAGAATTCAGGATCATATCGAAAATGCCGGGTTCAAATCTGCTCCGGCACAAATCCTCTATCATATGAACCTGGGATGGCCTCTGCTCTCTGAAAACAGTGTCCTTGCCGCAAGGAAACATGCTGTGACACCAAGAAATGAAACAGCTTTGAAGGGAATTCGAATGTGGGACCAGTGTGAACCGCCGCAACCATCCTATGAGGAGCAGTGTTTTTATCACGATATTCCTGCAGATGAAGACGGCTTTGCACGAATTTCTCTCTTCAACCCAATCAACAGTCTTCGGTTCACAGTTGCCTACTTGAAAGAGGAGCTTCCGTTTTTCACCCAGTGGAAACAGATGGGACAGGGAGAATATGTTCTGGGGCTCGAGCCCGCCACCTGCCATCCTGAAGGACTGAATGCAGAATAGAACAAGTTTAAAAGTCTGCAGATTCTTGAACCAGGCCAGTTTTTTCAAACGCATCTGGAACTTGAAATGGCACAGCAGGACTTCTAACGGACAGGAAAAAAGAAGGAAACAACAGTTCCCCTTCCCGGAAAAACATCCGGGAAGGATACATCATTCCACAAGCATACGGTTGTTCTTTTCTTTTATAAATACTATTTCTCCGGATTCAAGACCATTAATCATTGGGCTGTCTTATATAGTATAAAAATGCTGTACTTCTACCGTTTTCTGCCATACGTCCGCAGCCAAATATTTCCGTTCTTCGATACCGACACAGGACTCCAGAATTTTTCTAACGCTGTCTTCCAGTCTGCAGAGGCCTTCACCTCAAACAGCCTTCTTATCCAGGATTGGCACAAAAACCGGCAATGAACAGGATAAAAAAAGAGAACCCGTCTGTTCAAAAACGGATTCTCTTCTTTTTTATATTGTTCTATCCTATCTTCTCTTTTTGCAGCTTTCCTCTTGAACAAGGGCAAGTTCAAAGTTAAAAGGCCGCAAAGCATTCATAGGAATTCAATCTGCCGGACACGTGCGTCTGAACAGACTCATTTCAATATCAGTAGCAAGAGAAGGTCAGCAGCTCAAAACCACATACCCGCCTCAGCGCCACATGCTCAGATCAACCGTATTCAAAGCCTCACGGACAACAGGAAGATACTGTTCAAACTTTTCTTTGTCATTGGTCTGAATTTCCAAACAGTAGACATGCCCCGGATCACGTACCATAAAGTCCCCTTGATCCACAAAAACAACCAGCAGATAATAGAGACTGCGCACTGACCCTGTTTTCTCGCCCGTTTCAAAAATGGCCAATCGGCCTTCCCCAATGGTCTCCACAGAACTTGTTACATTCTCATAATGTAAATAATCCTTCATAAATTTCGGAAGCAGCTGCTTGTAATAGTCCAGCGTACCGCCATTCTGATTTTCAACGCTGGATATGCGCAAAACATTCCCATCCGGATCCATCACTGCAAGAGAATGGAAATTCGACACATTTCTGACTGTATTGCTCACCTCCAGGAAAAGGTCCGGCAGACGCATGCTGTAGGGCTGATCCTCCACATTAACACCGGAATCGGGCCAGTAGGTATCCAGGAGATTCTCTGAAAAGTATCTTTGAAGCCAGTCTGCAGCAACGTCCATATCTGATTCAATATCTTCATCCATATATTCGTTTGTCAGGGTAATCGATACCGTGGAATAGTCTGTCTGATTCGTCAGATATTTCATGCTTCCCTTGAGAGACTCCAGTTCACTGATAACCCGGTTCAGTTCCCGCTCAATTCGGAGCATATCATCAATTTTTTCTGCCTTCTGGGCAATCTCACGGTATTTTTGCTGCAACAATTCCAGGGACTTAATTCGGTTTTCAAGATCCATCATCCGGTCTGTTACATCTTCTCCGGATATGCTCTGCCTGGAAATCTCACCAATTTTCTCCAGTTCGTTATAGAAGGTCTGAAAACTCGCCACGGGAACACGTACAACCATGCTGGAGTCATCCATATTACGCAAATAACCCTGGTTTTCCTCCACCAGCTCCCGGATAGATTGAATGCCGCTTTTAATATCCTTTACGGTCAAGGTCAAGTCGACCGAATAAATCATTTTCCGGCCCTCCACCTCAGCCACAAGTTGCTGACCTGCAGTTGGTGAAATTCCTCCGTTAGCAGCCGAATCTGTCATAGCAACAGCACTCATCATACGAGCATTGGAACCCATTGCAGAAGATTTCTCCATTGCCGGACTCTCTTCTTCCAGGACCTCCTCCGGTAGATCACTAAATGCCGATTCGAACTCCAATTCACCGGAATCTCTGCAGTAACTGGCATCAGAGGCACATCCAGCTGCGAAACATAAAGCAAAGCATGCCATCCCGATTCTTTTAAATATCCGCCATCCTAATAGTTTTTTCATATTTCTCTCCTTATATTTATGAAGATTGCTTTTTT
>CASERY010000032.1 GCA_949290385.1 uncultured bacterium
ATCAGGAGGATTGAATTTATACCAGGAAGTTTTTAATCTCTTTGTTTTTGGGTCCTCCACTATATTTTCTTCAAACGCCGGAATCTCCTTGCGCAGCCGATCGGCTGTTTCCGGATCAAATTTTTCCAACCATTCGAGAAATCCTGCGGAATACCGTAGATAAATGGCTGTTTTTGCGATTCCTCCAAAATTCGGACTTCTATCGCTGAAAAAAGTTGAACTTCCGCTGTACAGAGGCATTTGTCCAAATGATTTTCCGGAAGCATAAAATTTCATCCAGCTTTTATAGAAAGTCTTGCTGCCATCTGCTGTATCATCATAGTGAAGAAGACTGCGGGAAATTCTTCCTTCGGCGGCTGTTTCCCACACAATGCTTTTTGAGTTTATATCCATGAATGGTTCTGCAATATAAACATTGACTTCTGGTTCTTCTTTCAGATCGAAAAGTCCCTGTGCAATAATTTCATCCATTCGTTTCAGCAGCATGTTGATTGTCTCCCCAGTTCCATGAGTCCCCATCCAGTTGAATTAAGCCCGCCGAGCCCTGCGGACCATACCATCCGGTGAACTGCCTCGGGAGCCACGATACGCACAGGCGCACGGAATCCGCGGATGTTGACCCCTTTAAAGCACACCAGACGCGTCCGATAGGCGCATGTCCCGGTAAGCGGCAGAAAATCTATCTGAATCGGAAGACGAGGTACTTCGTCCACACTCAGATTCCCAATAGACATGATATTTTCAAATACATCCGGACGAATTTCATGCAGACGCAGCAGCTTGTGTCTCAGATTGCCTGCCAACAGTGTGCGACAGGAAGGAATTCCTTCTTTCGAATCATCCGGCATTTGATAAAGCGTTTTTCCAGCTTTTTTATACGGACACACAAGAAATCCGGCCTGTCCAAAAGGCCGGTAGACCATTTCCGGACGAAATTCAGGAGCCGGAACCATTTGAATGGATTTCAGATGAAAAGTCTGCTGACAGACAGTCAGCTGTCGTTTCTACTGGAGAGCATCGGCCATCTGATAGAGAAGTTCTGGCCAGATGGAAGCAAAACGCATCCAGACCCGTTTTCCGAATTTCAGTCCGTTGCGTCCATCGGGAAGTTTTATTTGTTCAGGTTTTGGATCGCTGCTGAATAACGAAAAGACAAAGAGTTTGATTCTGCTTCGCTGTGCACCATCATGCAGTTCTGCGGCCAGTTTCGGCGCATAGTCCGTCAGAACCCTGTAAAGCGCAGAGGACAATTCATGCTGGTAATTAAAAGGCAGAGAATTGCCGGAATCAGAGGAAGAGGAAAACTGCAATTCAATTTGCATGGAAACCCCCTGTAAGTTAAAAATTAGTATATTTTGATAAAATAATAGGATCTTATCTGATTAGACAAAGATGATTATATATGTTGAAAATAACGTTTTCAAGAGGCCTTATGAAAATATGTTGAATAATTAATTGTTCATTGAAATGAATGTTATCAAAAAATGATGTTATTTGAATATCGATTGATATTGATTAATAGAGAATATAAAAAAGAGTATATTTTTTATGCAGTTAAACGTTCATTCTGTCAATCATATCCCTTGTAAGACATAATGTATTTGAGGAAAATCCTAGATCAAAATTTGTTTTTTCTGAAGATTTATCATCGAAATTTTTTCCCTGCCAAACTCCCTTATGGAGGAATTATTACATCTGTAAGATGACTCTTAAAAAAGCTACGTATCCTAAATCAGCTTCCTGCAGATTTATATTTTCAAGATGGACGTTCCTGCAATCAGTCTATATTGGAGAAGTCTTTTCAAAAGCCGTGTTGTTGAGTTTTATTGTTTGCCAGGCTTATTTTTCTTTGTACTGCATTTTTTATACTGCCGATTTTACAGAAAGAACTGGAAGCATTTTCCCGGATCCATCAAAAAATATTCATCTTCTTTTTTCCTGCATTTTTTATACAGAAAATTCCTGCCTGTTTACGGTTTCAGTTTCCTATATTTTTACAGGAAAATGATTTTTAGTTCAGCACAGGAGTCCTGCAGGAAAAGATGAATTGTCAGGAAATTTGAGCATTCCGGAAAAAATCAGCGAAGCTGGTACCCTTTTCCCCAGTTGACCAGTCTGGAGACAGACGGATCTGCATTGATGTGGCTGGAAAGGACCTGCCCAATTACCAGTGGACAGTTTCCTGGACGGATAATATCAACGAGCCTGCATTCAAAATTAGCGACTGCATCTGCGGAAATCGGAACATGGACTTTTTCTCCGGGAATAAACTTCAGCCCTGATTGCAGGCCTTTGTCTTCATGATGTCCATGAACTGTACCCGCATACAGGGTCTGTTCGGCCATGGACCGGGATGGATAGGCGATAACAAATTCTTTTGTCTTACGAATCAGTTCCAGCGTATAGGCTCCGTCGTCAATCCCCGTCAGAAACATGGGTGGATCGTCTGAAACAATGCAGACCCATCCAACAGCCATGAGGTTAATTTTCCCTTCCGGACTGCGGGTGATGACAAGAACCACCTGTTCCGGATATTTTTTGTCCCAGGCTTCTTCAATTGTAGCGATCTTCTGCATTGTGGCAATCCTTCCTGTATCATGCTATTAGATTTTTGCAAGACCTTTCCAGTTTTTTATTTCCTGAAGAACGGACAGGAAAACGGAGACAACTCTTTCTTGAAAAAAATGTCCGGGAGCGTCTCTCTTAACGGAATATAACAGTTTGAAACAGAATGTAAAGAAACTCGAAAAGATTTCTCCTGAAATCTTGTGAAAAGGGAGGATAGCCCATGCCTTTTTAAGCTCTGTCCATCCATAAAATCCTGGCTTTTATATGGATGAATTTTTCCGTAGGCAGAGATAAAATTTGACAGTCTGAAAAACATTCTGGCAGAAAAAAAAGCAAAGCCTCTAAAAAAGGCTTTGCTCTTCTATAAAAACCGAGAGTCCTTTCTGTAGCAGCTTTTTAAGTTCCAGCAGAGCAATGAATCTGTTCTTGGGAAACTCTTTTCACGACTGTGCATTGCTGCGTACATACCAGGAAGGTGTGATTCCCAGTTTGGTGACCCGGTAATGCATCATACGGGGCGATACCCCGAGTTCCCGGCCGGCTGCGGACATATTGCCATTATTCCGTTTCAAGGATTCCACAATGAGTTCTCTTTCGTAGCTTGCCAGAAGAACATCAATGGAGGCGTTTCCATCCGGAAGCAGATTGCTGCCGGATTCTTTGCCGGTTTGAAGAGACGGAGGCAGGTTATACCCGTGAATGCAGTCATCCGTCGCAGTGAGAACAGCTCGCTCCATGCAGTTCTCGAGTTCCCGTACATTGCCGGGCCAGTGATAGGACATCAGCATATTGATGGCCGGAGTGGAAAGACGGACAATTTTTTTATTGTACTTCAAATTCATTTTTTCAATGAAATGTTCCGCCAGAAGAATAATGTCGCTTTTTCTCTTAGCCAGATCCGGCATGGTAATGGGAAAAATATTCAGACGATAGTATAAATCTTCCCGGAATTTCCCTTCTGCCATAAGCTGTTCCAGATTGCGGCTGGTGGCCGCAAGAAAACGCACATTCGAACGGAGTTCCTCATTGCTGCCGACACGGGAAAAAGTTCTTTCCTGAAGGAAACGAAGAAGTTTTACCTGAGTCTGAAGCGTAAGATCTCCGATTTCATCCAGAAAGAGGGTACCCCCATCTGCAGCTTCCGCGCGTCCGATCCGTCGGGATGTGGCTCCGGTGAATGCTCCTTTTTCATGCCCGAAAAGTTCACTTTCCACCAGGGCCTCCGGAAGGGCGGCACAGTTCAGCGTAATGAAGGGCTTGTCTTTTCTTGAGGAAAGATTTACAATGGCTTTTGCAACCAGTTCTTTGCCTGTGCCGGAACTGCCTCGAATCAGGACAGTGGCATCAGACGGCGCCACCTGATGGATCTGTTTGTAAATCTACTGCATTTCGCGGCAGTTCCCTACAATTTCTCCAGGGGCTTCGTCGATAAGCATGTTGCGCAGACGCTCATTCTCTTCACGCAGGGAACGATGCTCTTCCTGTTCCCTTGTGAAAAGACTGACGGCATCCGCTGTGATATTGCCGACAATTTCAAGCAGTGCGGCATCTCTTTCCAAATCCATGCCGGGTTCTATTTCCCGGTCAATACTCAGTGTCCCGATGACTTCATCCAGGTGAAAAATCGGAACGCAGATGAATGCGACAGCCGCTGTTTCATCCCTGGATTTCGTCCTGTTGAGAAAACGTTTGTCTTTACGGACATCCGGCACAATCTGCGGTTTTCCTGTGGCCGCAACCATTCCGGTTACTCCTTCCCCGATATGGTAGTGGCCCAGCTGCATTTCAGATTTGTCCAACCCGTGAGAAGCTTCAATGGACAGGGTGTCTCCATGCAGAATCGTGATCGTGCCGCGAAGCATTTTCATTTCACGGTTTAAAACCGCCAGAATGTTATTGAGCAGCATTTCGATATCGCGTTCATGCACGATCGCTTTGCTGATCTCTTTAATCACTCTGATTTCTCTTGCAAGTGTATTATCCATGAAGCATACCTCATTTCTTTAGGGTTTTACAAATTATGTAATATACTGGAAGACGGGTTGATTTCCAGCTGAGCCTCAAGGATGTCCGCCGCTTTTTTAGCATCGGCCATGGCTCTGACAACAAGAGAAGCTCCATTTGTGCAGTCACCCGTGGTAAAAATTTTCCGGGCAGGATCCGCAAGAAGCGTATTTCTGGAAGTCTGTTCAAGGCCGAGCTGTGATACAAGGCCCTCTTTGGGGACGCCTGTAAATCCCATTGCCAGAAGAACCAGATCCGCTTCAATGATTTCTTCGGAATCCGGGATTTCTGTAAATTTTAATGGTTTTCCATCTTTTGAAAATTCCCATTTGGCGGAAGCGGCTTTAAGGGCACACACTTTGCCATCCCGTCCCAGAAATTCCTTGCTGATGACATTCCACCGTCTTCCGCATCCCTCTTTCTGGCTGGAGCTGGTACGGAGCATATAGGGCCACATCGGCCATGGCGTTGAGGGAGAACGCTTTTCCGGTGGCTGCGGCATGATTTCAATCTGAAGCACGCTTTCGGCACCCTGGCGAATAGCCGTGCCTACGCAGTCACTTCCGGTATCGCCGCCTCCGATGACAAGGACCCGTTTGTTTTTGGCATTAACAGGCAGTTCGGAAAGTTCTCCGGCATTGACGCGGTTCTGCCCCTGGAGAAATTCCAGGGCAAAATGAATTCCCTGAAGTTCCCGACCGGGGATTTTCAGATCCCGTGCCGCAGGTGTTCCAATGGCCAGGACCACGGCATCAAAACGACTGTGCAGGTAATCGGCTGAAATGTCCTTACCAATTTCCGTGTCAGTTTCAAAATGGATGCCTTCCGCTTCCATAATGCGGATACGGCGATCAATGATTTTTTTATTGAGCTTGAAGTCCGGAATTCCGTAGCGCAGAAGTCCTCCCGGGGCATGATTCTTTTCAAAGACTGTTACATGAAATCCTTTGCGGTTCAATGCTTCCGCCATGTACAAACCGGAGGGACCGCTTCCAACGACGGCAATTTTCATACCGTTGCGTTTTTCCGGAATAATGGGTTTGACCAGATGATTGGCAAAAGCAGTCTCAATAATATATTTTTCACATTGCCGGATCATCACCGGTTCTTCATCGATGCCGTGGGTGCAGGAGCCTTCGCAGAGGGCCGGACAGACCCGGCTGGTGAATTCCGGGAAAAAGCTGGTTTCCGAAAGAATGGCATAGGCCAGGTTGTCATTTCCTTTGGCTACGGCCTCGTTGAATTCCGGAATGACATTGCCCAGCGGACAGCCTGAGCCGTGACAGAATGGAATGCCGCAGTGCATGCAGCGTTCCGCCTGAGAACGGATTTCTGCTCCTGAAAAATGCCGTTCCACTTCTTCAAAATCAGCAATGCGCTGTGGAACGGGACGGTATATATCATGAATTCTATCCTGATTCATTTTCTTACTTCTGCTCCTTTTGATGCATCATGTTCAAAGCGTGACGGTATTCGACAGGGAAGACTTTTACGAAAAGCGGTCTGGTATTCTGCCAGTCCGCAAGAATGCGTTTTGCCTTCGGGCTTCCTGTGGCATCAATATGCTCCTGAATAAGCGTTTTGAGCTCAAGCTCATCGGCACTGCCTTCCGGGACGGATTCCAAGTCGACACTGTCTGTATTGCACCATAAGTCGAAATGTCCTCCTTCATCGTAAACATAGGCAAGGCCGCCCGTCATGCCGGCGGCAAAGTTTACGCCTACTTTTCCAAGAATGACCGCACGACCACCGGTCATGTATTCACAGCCATGGTCTCCTACGCCTTCAACAACCAGTGTGACCCCGGAATTCCGGATGGCAAAACGTTCTCCGGCCATTCCGTTGATAAAGATTTTCCCGCTGGTGCCGCCATAACCGATGACGTTTCCTGCAATGACGTTTTCCTCAGCCTTGAAGCTGGCCTCTCTGGGCGGACGGATAATGATTTTTCCGCCGGATATGCCTTTGCCTGCATAGTCATTGGCTTCTCCTTCCAGATCCAGCGTGATGCCGGGGGCAAGGAAGGCTCCGAAACTCTGACCGGCAGTGCCGCGCAGATGGATTTTAATGGTATCATCGGGAAGACCTTTTTCTCCGTAACGCGATGCAATTTCTCCGGAAAGCTCTGTTGCGGCAGTACGGTCCACATTGCAGATGGTGCGTTCGAGTTCACAGGGGGTGCCATCGAGTTTTACAAAGGGGAGGAGCTTTTCACGGTCGAAGTTTTTAAGCTCTTCCGGAGCTTCCGCCGGGTTAAAGCGGATTGTGTCACCGTGAACGGTGTGGAAAATCTTGGAAAAATCAAGATTTTTAGCTTTGTAAAATTCGATTGCCCGGTTCATTTTCAGCAGATCGCTGCGTCCACAGGCTTCTTCCAGGGAATGCAGTCCCAGCTGGGCAAGATATTCACGGACTTCTCTGGCAATGAAGGTCAGGAAGTTAATGATGTATTCCGGTTTTCCTGCGAAGTGTTTCCGGAGTTCCGGATCCTGTGTCGCTACGCCTACAGGACAGGTGTTGCTGTGGCACTGACGCATCATGACGCAACCGATGCATACCAGAATCGTGGTGGCAAATCCGAATTCTTCAGAACCGAGAAGGGCAGCTATGACAACATCGCGTCCGGTTTTCATCTGTCCGTCTGTCTGCAGCTTCACTCTTCCGCGGAGTTTGTTCAGAACCAGTGTCTGCTGGGTTTCTGCAAGTCCCAGTTCCCAGGGAAGACCGGCATGCTTAATACTGGTAAGCGGGGATGCTCCTGTACCGCCGTCGTGACCGGAAATCAGTACAACATCTGCGTGAGCCTTGGCTACACCGGCAGCCACAGTGCCGACGCCGGATTCCGACACGAGTTTTACTGAAACCCGAGCTTTGGGATTGGCGTTTTTCAGATCATAAATCAGCTGAGCCAGATCCTCAATGGAGTAAATATCGTGATGCGGCGGAGGAGAAATCAGCGTTACATGAGGAATGGAATGACGGATTTTTGCCACAAAGTCATTGACTTTATGACCCGGCAGCTGGCCACCTTCACCGGGTTTTGCTCCCTGGGCCATCTTGATCTGCAGGTCTTTTGCATGACGCAGATAGTTGATGGTAACACCAAAGCGTCCGGATGCAATCTGCTTGATCGCGGAATTTTTAATTGTGTCAAACCGTTCAACGTTTTCACCGCCTTCTCCGCTGTTGCTCATGGCTCCAATGGTATTCATGGCAATGGCAATGGTCTCATGAGCTTCCGGAGAGAGAGAACCAAGACTCATAGCCCCTGAGACAAAGTGTTTGAGAATGGATTCCACACTTTCCACTTCATCCAGAGGAATGGGATTGGTTTGTTCGAATTCAAAAAGTCCACGAAGCGTGTTGAGGTGTTCCGCCTGCTTGTCGATCATGGCGGAATATTTCTTGAACAGCTCATAGTTGCCGCTCTGGACTGCTTGACGGAAGGTCGACAACGACTGGGGATTCCAGAGATGATTTTCTCCGTCTTTACGATATTTGTAAACACCTCCATCCGGCAGAAGCGGCGAAGTGGTGTTGATGCAGGCCCTGGCATTGGCTTCTCTGGCTATTTCTTCCAAGCCGATTCCGCCGACCCGGCTGATGGTGCCTGGCAGAAAACGCTGGATCAGGTCTTCACCAAGTCCGACAGCTTCAAAAATCTGGGCGGAACGATAACTTCTCAGAGTGGAAATACCCATTTTGGACATGATTTTGAGAAGTCCCTTTGAAATGGCATTGATATAGTTGCCGGCTGCCGTTACTGCATCGCATTTGACTTCGCCGTTTCGGACGAGCTCGGAAACCGTTTCCAGAGCAAGATATGGATTGATAGCTGTTGCGCCATAACCGAGAAGAAGTGCAAAATGCATGATTTCCCGGGCTTCTCCCGTCTGAACAATAAGCCCGACTTCCGGACGAATGCCGGCTTCCACCAGCGCTCTGTTGACAGAGGCCACCGCCAGCAGGGACGGAATAGCCGCCATGTGTTCATGCAGAGCCCGGTCGGAAAGAACAATCATTTTCTGACCTGCGTTTACGGCTTCCACGGCCTGTTCCGCCAGGTTTCCTAAAGCTTCTTCCAAGGCTTTCCCGTCGCCGCCAAGAGGAAATTCCATCGGAAGAATTTTTGCTTTAAAGTTGTTGAATCCAACGCTTTCAAGTCTGGAAAGCTCATCGTCTGTAAGGATGGGCCTGCTCAGCTTAATGAGTCTGGCATGTTCCGGCGTTTCCGTAAGGATATTTCCCTGATTGCCGATATAGGTTGTGAGACTCATGACCAGTTCTTCCCGGATTGGATCGATGGGCGGGTTGGTCACCTGGGCGAACAGCTGTTTAAAGTAATGGAACAGCAGCTGTGGTTTGTCTGAAAGAACTGCCAGTGCGGCGTCATTGCCCATGGAACCTGTGGGTTCTTTGCCGGTTTCAGCCATGCAGCGGATAATCAGATCCAGATCCTCCCGGCTGTATCCGAAAAACTTCTGCTTGTTCAGTAGGTCATTGGGAATGTCGGATGGACGGATTTCTGTGAAGAGGCCGTTGACTGTCAGGCGGTTTTCATCAACCCAGCGTCTGTAGGGACGGCGTCTGGCCGCGCGGTTCTTGATTTCAAGATCATGAAGAATGCGGTGATTTTCCAGGTCAAGAAAAATCATTTCACCGGGTTTGAGGCGGCCTCGTTCTGCAACATCGGCGGGATCAATGTCCACAACGCCGGTCTCGGAGGCGAGAACGAAAAATCCGTTTTTACATAAAGTGTAACGTGCGGGACGGAGCCCGTTTCTGTCCAGAATGGCTCCGGCATTGACGCCGTCGCTGAATGCCACAGCGGCAGGGCCGTCCCATGGCTCCATGAGAGCGGAATGATATTCAAAGAAGGCACGCACATCACGGCCCATGTAATATTTCTTGCCCCATGCCTGCGGAATGAGCATCAGCATGGCGTGGTCCAGAGGCCGGCCGGCCTGGACAAGCAGTTCAAACATGTTGTCGAGGCAGGCGGAATCACTCTGACCCGGTGCGATCAGTGGAAGAACTTTGGCCATGTCTTCCCCGAAAAGTTCACTGTAGAGATGTTTTTCACGGGCTTTCAGGCTGTTCAGATTCCCCCGGAGAGTATTGATTTCACCGTTATGGGCAAGGTAGCGGAAAGGATGGGCCAGATTCCAGGTCGGAAAGGTATTGGTACTGTAACGCTGATGGACCAGAGCCAGCGGAGACTGGAAATCAGGATCGGCCATATCCTGATAGAAATTTTCAAGCTGAGTGGCCAGCAGAAGGCCTTTATAGACAATGCTGCGGCTGGACATGGAGCAGAAATACAGATCTGAGAATTTCTTTTCAATGAGTCTCCGCATGACGAAGAGCTTTCTCTCAAAGACACTTTGATCTGAAAAGTTTGTGCCATCTATAAAAATCTGGCGGATTCTCGGGCAGGCCGCTTTCGCCGCCTTTCCGATATGGGATGGATCGCAGGGTACTTCACGGAATTGAATGACTTTGCCGCCTTCCTGAGCAATCATTTCACGGATTGCTTCATCATGAGAGCTTCCGCCGAACATCATGGCTACTGCATATTTTCCCTTGGGAGGCAGATTTTTGACTGTTTTACGGAAAAAACGGTCCGGTATGGACAGAAGCAGTCCTGCGCCGTCTCCGGTGAGAGGATCTCCTCCGGCGGCTCCGCGGTGCATGAGTCTTTTAAGGACTGTGAGGCCCTTCATAACAATATCGTGGGATGGATGATTGTTCATATCGGCCACAAGACCAACGCCGCATGCGTCATGCTCGTTTTGAAAGGAATATAATCCCTGGTCTTCCGGACGATGCTGTCGGAAATCATTTTCTTCTCTTCTCATAACAAAAAATCCTTTCGTGTCGTGTTTTACGCAAATTGTACAAGCATTTTTTGTGCCAATAAGATTTTTAGCTGGAGTGTACTGTCAGACTGTGTTAATTATTACATAAAATGTAATACGATATGCGTCATTTTTACATAATATGTAAATAATACAGAAAATTTCCAGCTCAGCAATGGTTGGCACAGTATTTGCTACACATCCTGGTAAAATCTGCAAGAAGAATAACAAAAAATGGAAAACAAAATCCATCAAACAACAATCAGGAGTGTTTAGAGATGAGCAATCTGAATCGAGTGAATGCCGTGAACGCCGTGGCCAACCTCAAGGGGACTGTGCCGATGGCCGCCCAAGTTGCCGGGGCTGAAAATTACGGTGAGGACGTCTTTAATGAAGATGTAATGCGTGAATATCTTCCCAAAGATACCTGCGCAAAACTTCTGGACACCATCCATAACGGCGCACCGCTGGATCCGGCCATTGCCGGCGATGTGGCTCACGCCATGAAAAAATGGGCTCTGGAAAGGGGTGCAACTCATTATACGCACTGGTTCCTGCCGCTGACTGGTTCCACCGCTGAAAAACATGACTCCTTCCTGGAACCTCATGGCGCCAAAGCGATCATGACGTTTTCTGGAAAAAACCTGATTGTAGGAGAACCGGATGCATCCAGCTTCCCCTCCGGCGGACTTCGTTCCACTTTTGAAGCACGCGGATATACGGCATGGGATCCCACAAGTCCTGCCTTCATCAAGCGCCATGGAAATGGAGCAACTCTGTGTATTCCTACCGCTTTCTGCTCCTATACGGGAGAAGCTCTGGATAAAAAGACTCCGCTGCTGCGTTCTATTCAGGCTCTGTCTATCTCTGCAAAGCGCCTGATGAAATGCTTTGGCCTTCCGGACGAGAAAGTTTCTGTAACCCTGGGCCCTGAACAGGAATATTTCCTGATCGACAAGCACTTCTATCTTCAGAGACCCGACCTGCTGCAGACCGGCCGCACAGTGTTCGGTGCTCCTCCTCCGAAACATCAGCAGCTGGAAGACCACTATTTCGGTTCCATCAAGATGCGCATTCTGAATTTTATGACAGAAGTGGAAAAGGAACTCTGGTCTCTGGGCATTCCTGCCAAGACACGTCACAATGAAGTGGCTCCGGCTCAGTTTGAACTGGCTCCCATGTTTGAAGAGCTGAATCTTGCCTGCGACCACAATATGCTGGTGATGGAAGTCCTTCGCCAGGTCGCAGACCGCAACGGACTGGTATGTCTGCTTCATGAAAAACCCTTTGCAGGTGTCAATGGATCCGGAAAACACAACAACTGGTCTGTCTCCTATGGCAAGATCAACCTGCTGAATCCTGGAACGGATCCGCATCAGAACTCGATCTTCCTGACAACGCTCTGCGCGGTGATTCAGGCTGTGGACAAACATGCAGATCTGCTGCGCGCCGCTGTAACAGGAACTGGCAATGATCATCGTCTGGGAGCCAATGAAGCACCTCCGGCTATTATCTCCATCTATCTGGGCGATCAGCTGGCGGATGTTATCAATCAGCTGGAAAAAGGAGAGCCGAAGTCCAGCAAGCATGCGGGCGCTATGAAGATTGGCGTTGACACTCTTCCGAGCCTGCCGAAAGATGCTACAGACCGTAACAGAACAAGTCCGTTTGCATTTACAGGCAACAAGTTTGAATTCCGTGCACCGGGCTCCAGCCATTCCTGCGCGGATGCCAATACCGTGCTGAACACCATTGTGGCCGAAGCTTTTGATGATATTGCATCCAAACTTGAGAAACTTTCAAAAGAGGAATTCCATTCCGGTCTTCAGAAGATCCTTCAGAAGATCATCAAGACACACAAGCGCATTATTTTCAATGGCAACGGATATAATGACGAGTGGGTGAAAGAGGCAGAGAAACGCGGACTGCCCAACGCCAGAACAACTATGGAAGCTTTGAAAGCTCTGATTGTTCCGGAAAACATCCAGGTCTTTGAAAAGTATGGCGTGTTCAGTGCCAAAGAACTTGAGTCCCGTTACGAAGTTTTTGGCGAGGACTATTGCAGCAGAGTTAAAATCGAAGGTGAAATTGCCTATGAAATTGCTGCAAGCATGATTGTGCCTGTGGTGGAATCCCAGTATGGAAAAGTTGTACGGGATCTGGCAAATGCCAAGGCTGCCGGTATTAAAGACGGCGTCTCCGCGTTGACAGCCAATGCAAAGGAACTGGGCAAAGGACTTGAGGAACTGCATTCTAAGATCGCTGTCCTGAAAACAGCCATTGGAGAAGGATACAGCAAAATTATTCCTGCAATGACCGATTTGCGCAGCACCGTGGATGCTTTGGAAAAAATTGTTCCGGATGAATGCTGGCCGTTGCCGAAATATCGTGAAATGCTGTTCATTTACTGATAGAGTTTCACGGAGAAAAGCGGATTATGTCTGATACACTCAAACATGAATGTGGAGTCTCTCTGCTGAGACTCCGCAAGCCGCTTGATTATTATGTTCGGAAATATGGAACGCAGGCTTTCGGTTTTCAAAAGCTTGCGCTCCTTCTTGAGAAACAGCATAATCGAGGGCAGGACGGCGCAGGTATTGCGTGCGTGAAATTGGATCCGGCACCCGGGCAGCCATGTTACACCGTGGAAAAGTCCGTGGCAAGCAATCCCCTGGCGGATCTGCTGGAACGGATCGGAAAAAAAATAAACAACGGCTGTGATTTATATAGCGGAGAGCTCCTGCTGGGACATCTCCGCTATGCCACATTCGGGAGACATGAGCTGGACGCATGTCATCCGTTTGTGAAGGACAGTTCCCGTCTGGAAAAAGTCCTGCTGATGGCAGGCAATTTCAATCTGACAAACACCCATAGCCTTATGCAGAAACTGATGGAGCTTGGGTATCATCCGTCCAGCCGTGCAGACGGATATGTCATTCTGGAGCTGCTGACTCACTATCTTGAAAAGGCGCTGGCTCTTCAGGGCAGGAACTATGATCTTGTCCATGTTCTCCGCCAGACTGCAGAACAGTTTGACGGCGCTTTTACTTTCTGCGGAATTCTTGGAGACGGAACCGCATTTGCCCTGCGCGATCCTCATGGTATTCGCCCGGGGTATTTTTATTTTGACGATGAAGTAGCTGTAGCGGCTTCTGAGCGGCCTGCCATCCAGGCGGCATTTAATTGTGCTACGGCGGAAGTACAGGAAATTCAGCCTGGACAGGCTGTCATTATTCGAAGAGACGGCTCTGTGGAATTTGCCAGCTGTCTTCCTCCGCAGGAAAGAAGATCCTGCGTTTTTGAACGCATTTACTTTTCCAGGGCAAATGATGCGGATATCCATCATGAACGCAAGAAACTCGGGCATACTCTGATCCCTCAGGTACTGCGCGCCATTGGAAAGGATTTGGACAATACTTTTTTCAGCTATATACCTAATTCTGCACAGGTTTGTTTTCATGGCCTTCTGGAATCCATGTTTGAGCTGGGTGTCCAGTGCGGGAAGTCCATCCGGTTTGGACAGATTGCCGTGAAAGATGCAAAATTCCGGACTTTTATTGCCGATGCCGCGTGCAGAAAAGATTTTTATATGCACATCTATGATGTAACCTACGGACTGGTACGGCCCGGGGCGGATAACCTGGTTGTACTGGATGATTCCATTGTGCGGGGGAATACCATGCGCAATGCCATTCTGCCGATTCTGGACCGTCTTCAGCCGAAGAAGGTGATTGTGGCGTCTTCGGCGCCTCCTGTCAAATATCCGGATTGTTACGGAATAGATATGGCAACACTTCAGGAACTGGTGGCATTCAATGCTCTGGTGGAACTCTTGAAGAGAGATCACAAGATGTACCTGCTGGAACAGGCTTATCACCGGGCTGAGGAACAGCTGAAAGGGCCGGATTCGGAAATGACAAACTGTCTGAAAGATGTCTATCAGGAGTATTCCGACCAGGAAATTTCAGACGCTATTACCTTACTACTGAGACCGGAAAGCATGAATTCCGAACTGGAAGTTGTGTTTCAGACTTGTGCCAATCTGCGCAGATCCTGTCCGAATTATACTGGAGACTGGTATTTTACAGGGGACTATCCGACTCCCGGTGGATTCCGGGTGGTTAATCAGGCGCTAGTGAATTTTATGGAACACAAAGATGAAAGAGCGTACTGACAGGTTGTTTATTCTGAAAAACAGAGTATATTAAAAGGTTTAGAAAAATGACCTCAAGATGTTTTAGGAGTTGCTAATGCCCTCTTACATGTGGAAAGAAAAGCGGGAGAAGAAAGCGTTTCTGGCTCTTGCAGACGGAACCATATTTCATGGTGTCGGCTTTGGAGCTGAACAGGATACCGTGGGGGAAGTGGTATTCAATACGGGGATGTCCGGATATCAGGAAATTCTGACGGATCCATCCTACGCCGGTCAGTTTGTTACGCTTACTGCTCCGGAGATTGGCAATTACGGGTGCAACGCGGATGATGTGGAATCCCGGGCTCTGTTTTTGAATGGACTGATTATTCATGAATTGAATCTGCCGTCGAATTTCCGTTCCGAATGGTCTCTGGACGAATATTTGAAGCAGAATGGAAAAAGCGGAATATTCGGGGTGGATACCCGAGCCCTGACTTTGCTCCTGAGAGACCGGGGCTCCCAGAAGGCCTATCTGCATGTTTCAAAAGAACCTGTGGATGAAAAGGAAGCCGTGCGCAGAGCGCAGGAATGGGAAGGTCTGGATGGCAGAGATTATGCGTCGAAAGTGACTTGCCAGGCACGCTATGAATTCAACGCAGAAGGACGCTTTCATGTGGCGGCATACGATTTCGGAATCAAACTGAACATCCTGCGGGAGCTGGCGGCAGCGGACTGTCGCGTGACGGTTTTCCCTGCTAAAACGCCGGCTGAAGAAATTCTTGCGGATAACCCGGATGGCGTTTTCCTGTCCAATGGTCCGGCAGACCCTTCAGCGGTAACGTATGCTCTTGAAAATATTCGGAAGCTGCTGGGGAAAAAGCCTCTGATGGGTATTTGCCTGGGACATCAGCTGCTGGGGATCGCCTGCGGAGCTACATGCGGACGTTTGAAATTTGGACATCATGGATGCAACCATCCTGTACGCAATCTTCTTACCGGAGCAGTGGAAATTACGAGCCAGAACCACAATTATGCGCTTCAGAAGCTTCCTGACTGTCTTGAAATGACCCACCTGAACCTGAATGACAATACGGTGGAAGGTATTCGGCACAAATCGCTGCCTGCCTTCAGTGTGCAGTATCATCCGGAGGCGGCTCCAGGGCCGCATGATTCGCAACAGCTGTTTGATGAATTCAGAAAACTCATGGAGAAATAACGGTCCGATGAAAACGAAACATATCTTTATTACGGGTGGCGTGGTATCCAGTCTTGGAAAAGGCATTACCGGCGCTGCGCTCGCCATGCTGCTGGAAAAACGCGGCTATCGTGTGGCTATGCAGAAACTGGATCCGTATCTGAATGTAGATCCCGGCACCATGAGTCCGTTTCAGCACGGGGAAGTTTTTGTAACGGATGACGGAGCGGAAACAGATCTGGATCTGGGGCATTATGAACGCATTGCAGGGGTTACTTGTTCAAAGGCCAGCAACTATACTTCCGGAAAAATTTACAGCAATGTGATTGCCAGGGAACGTTCCGGCGGATATCTGGGCGGTACCGTTCAGGTGATTCCCCACATAACGGATGAAATCAAGAAGGCTATGCGTTCGCTGCATTAGCCACATGTGGACATTGCTATTACAGAAATTGGCGGTACTTCCGGTGATATTGAGTCTCTGCCTTTTCTGGAGGCTGCGCGTCAGTTTAAACTGGAATCTGCGGCAAATGATGTGATTTTTCTGCATCTGACACTGGTGCCTTTCATACGGGCGGCGAAGGAACTTAAAACAAAGCCTTCCCAGCACTCTGTGGCGACTCTTCGTGGAATCGGCATTGAACCCGATCTGCTGGTATGCCGTTCAGAAGTGCCGCTGGAAGAGGATCATTTCAAGAAGCTGTCCATGTTCTGCAATGTACCCACACGCTATGTGGTGGAGGAACTGGATGTCAAGAATTCCATTTATGAAGTGCCGCTGGAACTGGCGCGCCAGGAACTGGATCTGAAAGTGCTGGAGCTGCTGAATATGGAGCCTGGAACGCTGGATCTGGACAGTTACCGTCAATGGCTGGACGGCGTTCTGCATCCGCAGAAGGAATGCACTGTGGCCGTTGTCGGCAAATATATCAAGCATCAGGATGCCTACAAAAGTATTTATGAAGCACTTCACCATGCGGGTATTAAGCATTCTGCCAGAGTGAAATTCCTTCTGGTGGAGGCGGAAGATCTGGAATCTTCGGATGCAGAAAAAATCCTGGGGCCTGCAGATGCCATTCTGGTGCCGGGTGGATTCGGGGAACGCGGAGTTCGTGGGAAAGTCAAGGCTGTGGAATACGCCAGGACGCATAAAGTGCCGTTCCTTGGAATCTGTCTGGGAATGCAGTGCGCTGTTATTGAGTTCGCTCGGGATGTGCTCGGCTGGAAAGACGCCAACAGCACGGAATTCAATGAAATGACAACGCATCCGGTCATCGACCTGATGCTGGAACAGCGGAGCATTACAGACAAAGGCGGAACTATGCGCCTGGGGGCGTATCCGTGTGTATTTGATCCGGAATCTCTGGCAGCGAAAATCTACGGGA
Organism: uncultured bacterium; assembly: GCA_949290385.1. Lineage (GTDB taxonomy): Bacteria > Verrucomicrobiota > Lentisphaeria > Victivallales > UBA1829 > CASERY01. Next base: position 17,146 of record CASERY010000032.1, read on the forward strand.
AAACTGAAATTTCGGAACGGCATCGCCATCGTTATGAGTTCAATTCAAAATACCGAAAAGATCTGGAGGACGCAGGACTTTCGATTGCCGGAACAAATCCGGAATCAGGACTTGTAGAGGTTGTGGAATTGAAAGATCATCCATATTTTATTGGCTGTCAGTATCATCCGGAGTTCAAATCCCGTCCGCAGGATCCGCATCCGCTGTTTGCCGGACTGATTGCCGCTGCATTGAAAGGACATGAACATGCCAAAGCGCAATGATATTCATAAAATTATGCTGATCGGCTCAGGTCCGATTGTAATCGGGCAGGGCTGTGAGTTCGACTATTCAGGAGTCCAGGCATGCAAAGTCCTCCGCAGAGAGGGCTACGAAGTGGTGCTGGTCAATTCCAATCCGGCCACAATTATGACGGATCCGGAAATGGCGGACCGCACGTATATTGAACCCTTGACGGTGGATATTCTTCATGAAATTATCCGCCGTGAACGTCCGGATGCACTTCTCCCGACGCTGGGCGGTCAGACCGCCCTGAATCTGGCTATGGAATTGAATGAAAAAGGCGTTCTGGACCGCTATCAGGTGGAGCTTATCGGCGCAAAAGCCGATGCCATCGCCCGTGCGGAGGACCGTCAGCTGTTCAAGGAGACCATGCTGAAAATCGGACTGGATCTGCCTCGGTCCGGCTCAGCTCATTCCATGTAGGAAGCCGAAGCTGTGGCGGATACCATTGGTACCTGGCCGCTGATTATCCGTCCGGGATTCACGCTGGGAGGAACCGGCGGAGGCATTGCGCGGAACAAGGAGGAGTTTCAGACCATTGTAACTCGCGGTCTGGATGCGTCTCTGAATACAGAAGTCTTGATTGAAGAATCTCTTCTGGGCTGGAAAGAGTTTGAAATGGAAGTCATGTGCGACCGCAAAGGCAATGCTGTGATTGTGTGCTCCATAGAAAACGTTGACCCCATGGGAGTCCATACAGGAGACTCCATTACCATTGCTCCGATCCAGACTCTGACAGACCGGGAATATCAGGCTATGCGCGATGACTCGCTGAAGGTGATGAAAGCCATTGGCGTGGAAACTGGCGGATCCAATGTGCAGTGGGCCGTAAATCCGGAGACAGGGCGCAGAATCATTATTGAAATGAATCCGCGTGTATCCAGATCTTCTGCATTGGCATCCAAGGCTACGGGATTCCCGATTGCAAAAATCGCGGCGCTGCTTGCTGTGGGCTATACCCTGGATGAACTGAGAAATGATATTACGGGAAGCACACCATCGTGTTTTGAGCCGTCGCTGGATTATATTGTCACAAAAGTGCCGCGCTTCACTTTTGAGAAATTCCCTAAAGCTGATTCCACTCTGGGCACTCAGATGAAGTCTGTGGGAGAAGCCATGGCGATCGGCAGAAACCTGAAACAGTCTTTCCAGAAGGCGTTGCGTTCTCTGGAGACAGGCCGTGCTGGTTTCGGGGCGGATGGGAAAGACGAAAAATATGAATCTGCATCTGACGAAGTCCTAGCAGAAGAGATTGCACGTCCCAGCGCAGAACGGATTTTCTATGTGCGTGCAGCATTCCGCCGAGGCTGGAATGTCGATAGGGTATATGAACTTAGCGGAATTGACCGGTATTTCCTGCGCCATTTTGAGGAGCTGGCCTGTTTCGAGGATGAGATCCGCTCTGCAGGAACGCTGGAAAACTTGAAAAAAGATCATTCATTGTTCCGCCAGATCAAGGAATTTGGATACAGTGACCGGCAGATCGCTTTTCTGCTGGGCTGTACAGAAAAGGATGTTTCCAGAGCACGCCGTGAAACTGGTCTGATTCCAGTATTCGGTTCTGTGGATACATGTGCTGGAGAATTTGAAGCTAGAACCCCCTATTATTACAGTTGTTATGCGGACCATGGAGAACCCAGAAGAGATTCAGCCGGGAAAAAATCCATCATGATTCTGGGGGGTGGGCCCAACCGGATTGGGCAGGGCATTGAGTTTGACTACTGTTGCTGCCATGCGGCATTTGCACTCCGGAAGGCCGGCTATGAAGTTGTGATGGTGAACTCGAATCCGGAAACGGTTTCCACGGATTACGACACATCCGACAAATTGTACTTTGAACCGCTGACGCTGGAAGATGTGATGCATGTATACGAGCGTGAAGGCTGTTCCGGCGTGATTGTCCAGTTCGGCGGACAGACTCCGCTGAATCTGGCGCAGAAGCTGAAGGATGCAGGAGCCAATGTCATTGGAACCAGTCCGGATGACATTGATCTCGCGGAAGACCGGGATTACTTTAAACAGCTTTCCGCAAAAATCGGCATTCTTCAGCCGGAAAATGGTATTGCGCATAATCCGGAAGAAGCCATGGAAGTCTGCCGTAGAATTGGGTATCCTGTGCTGGTTCGTCCGTCGTTTGTGCTGGGCGGGCGCGGCATGGTGATTGTGCATCATGAAGAGAATCTGCGGGAGTTTGTGGAGCAGGCGGAAGCCATTGCACCGGGTAAGCCTATCCTGATTGACCGTTTCCTGCAGAATGCGGTGGAACTGGATGTGGATTGTATTTCCGACGGACACAGAACTGTGATCGGCGCTATTCTGGAACATGTGGAGCCGGCGGGAATTCATTCAGGAGATTCTGCAAGTATTACACCACCTATGACGCTGTCTCAGGAAATTCAGGAGAAAGTTCGTGAATATGCGCGTGCTTTTGCCAAGGAACTGCATGTGTGCGGACTGATGAATATGCAGCTTGCCGTGAAGGACGGCCAGATTTACATGATCGAAGTAAATCCCAGAGCTTCACGCACGGTTCCGTTTGTCAGTAAGGCCATTGGTGTTCCGCTGGCAGGACTGGCCTCTCTGTGCCAGACAGGAAAGACACTGGACGAGCTGGGATTTACAGAAGAGGTTAAAATCCCCTATGTTGCCGTGAAGGAAGCCGTATTCCCGTTTGTAAAATTCCCGGGAGTGGATGTGGTGCTGTCTCCGGAAATGAAGTCGACAGGCGAAGTTATGAGTCTGGACCGCGATTACGGTCTGGCATACCTCAAAAGCCAGATTGCAGCAGGAAACAGACTGCCGTCTTCGGGGAATGTCTTTATCTCCATCAAGGATGAGGACAAACCGAAGGTTGTTCCACTGGCACGCCGTCTGGAGAAGTTGGGCTATCATCTGTACGCTACGCGAGGAACTTCAACCCTGCTGTACGACAATGGAATCAAAACCAATGCCATTTTCCGGATTTCCAGAGGCCGTCCAAATCTTCTGGACCTGATCCGGGACAAGGAAGTTCAATGGATTGTCAATACCACAGAGCAGGGTGAAGAAGCCATGGTGGATGAAGTACAGATCCGTTCAAAAGCCATTATTGCGGGAATTCCGCTGACAACAACGCTGGAGGGACTTGTTGCCGCCATTGAAGGGTTGACCGATAAAATGGATTTCGGCAGATTTGAAGTCTGCAGTCTGCAGGAATATCACCGTCATATTCATACAGCTTTGAAACGTTGACAACTCAATGGAGAACGGCCAGACGGTTCTCCTCAGCAAAAAGTCTCATATTTCCGCATTCGCAGAATATGAGACTTTTTGTTTTTCAGAAGAATGGAAGTTTTTCCCGGAAAGAAAAGAGGAAATGGGAAAAGTTTGGTCCTTTTTTTATGAGAATGCTTTTATTTTTTCAGAAAAAGGACTATCTTACCGCGGAAAACAGTTGAACTGGAGTTTGGGAAAATGAAGATAACCGATCAGCGACCTCTGATTTTTTTTGACCTGGAAACAACAGGCACAAATATTCAGATAGACCGCATTGTTGAGATTTCTCTGGTAAAAATAATGCCGGATGGCACGCGGGAGATCAAGACTCGCCGTCTGAATCCGGAAATGCATATTCCGGAAGAATCTTCTGCAGTCCATCATATTTACGATGCGGATGTGGCAGACCAACCTACTTTCAGACAGATTTCCCATAGTCTGTTTGTCTATATGGAAGGCTGTGATCTTGGAGGCTACAATGTAGGCAAATTTGATATTCCTGTGCTGATCCGTGAATTCGCCCGGGCAGGACTGAGTTTTTCTCTGGAAGGCAGACGAATTGTGGATGCCTATACGGTATTCTGCAAAATGGAGCCAAGAACGCTTTCTGCGGCATATCGCTTTTTCTGCGGGAAAAAAATGGAAGACGCCCACAGTGCGGAAGCCGATATTCTGGCCACAGTGGAAGTTTATGAAAATCAGCTGAAACGTTACGGTTCGATGAATCGGGAAGATTTTCCGGAAAACATTGAGAAATTTCCGGAAACCATGGATGAGATGCATGAATTCTGCATTCAGACCATGCCTGGAGCCATTGACCGGAACGGACGCTTTAAATGGCGGGCCAATGAAGCGGTAGTGGCCTTCGGACGCCATAACGGAGAAACTCTCAGATCTGTGGCAGTGGAGTCTCCGGATTTTCTGCGCTGGATTTTGCGGGGAGATTTCCCGGAAGACGTGAAACAGATTGCATCAAATGCTCTTCAGGGGATTTTTCCCGAAAAGAAGTGAATTCGCATCTGCATGGAAATTTTTGATTGCGGGAGCGTGAATTGTATGGAACAGAAGGAACAGGAAATACGTTATCTTCTGCAGCTGCTGGATGATGAGGACCAGCCGGCAGGATTCGCCATGGCGGATCTGCTGCAGCGGGATTGTCCGGAACTGGATCATGCGATCCGGAGTCTGCAGGACTGTACAAATCCCCGTTTGCGCCGCCGGATCCATCAGCTGGAAGTGATTCTCCGCAGAAGGCGTGCACGCCATCTTTTTATTCAGAAACTGGAAGAGAAGAATCTTTCTCTATTTGAAGGTTGTCTGGAGCTGCACCTGAGCTGGTTTGACAATGATTCGGCGGATTCCGTGACGGCTCAGTGGAATGAATTGAAAAAAGAGGTTGTCCAGGAGAAACCGGATTCTCTCAGCAGAATGGCGGCATTCATGCGGCAGCAGAAGTTCCAGGTGCCTGAACGGGACCAGATGGATGCGGAATATTTCTGTATCGGCAATGTGATCGATGAGGAGCGTACAGGATCGGATTTGATGCTCTCAGTGATTGCCTGTCTGCTTGCGGAGGAGGTTGGTCTGCACCTGGAGGTGATCCGCAGAGGGCCGGATTTCGGATTGACCGATTGTACCGGAGGATTTATTTTGCCGGCATCCGGTGGCTGGACTGTTGTGAATCGGGTGGAAATGGAAGTGCCCTGTGTTGTATGGCGCAGGGATGAAATATTGAAATTCATTGCAGCCCTTTTGTATCTATGTGCAGTCGGAACAGACAGTTTCCGCTACATTTACACGCTTGGAATGAATCTTGCCGCAGAAGCCAGTCTGCCGGATCTGAAATTTCTGCCCTATCCGTATGCGATGGACACACGGACAAAGGGACAAACCAAAGGATAAACAAGGAAGATTTAGAAAATGACAATCGAGAAAACTCATTCCTGTCCCAGTCTGACGGAATTGTATGCACGGAGCATTGTCAAGCCAGTGGCCATTGCCCATCGCGGAGCATGCGGACTGTATCCGGAGAACACGGTTCTTGCCATGGAAAAGGCCCTGGCTTACGGCGCGGACATGATTGAATTTGATTTGAGACTTACGCGCGACGGAGTGCCGGTGCTGCTCCATGACCGTACCATTGACCGGACTTCGGACGGAAAAGGTGAACCGGGAGAATATACGCTGGATGAACTGCGTAAATTTAATTTTTCCTACTTTCGGAGCATCTGGGGGGAGCGTCTGAACAAGCCCTCCTATGCCAGTTTGATGATTCCGACTTTTGAAGAAATCCTTCAAAAATTCCGCGGAAGATGTACCATGAATATTCAGGTGTATGATTCTTCCGAGGCCTCCTTGAAAGTGATCTGCCGCCTGTTCCGTGAATATGATATGTTTGATCTGGGATTCCTGGCAATGTCCGGATTCGCTGAAGCTGAAGCAGTCCGAAAAATAGATCCGGAAATTGAAACTGCCGTTCTGGGATCATGGGCATAGCGGGCTACGGTTCCGGAGATTGAGAAATGTCACGCTTTCGGATGCCGTTTCATCCAGCCGCCGATTGAACATCTGACAAAGGAAACGTTTGAATGCTGCAGAGATCTGGGCATGTATGCCAATGTATTTTTTTCTGATCTGGATACAGAGATCCGGGATCTGGTGAAGCAGGGGGCTTCCGGTATCCTGAGCAATCGAATAGATATTCTCAGAGAGACGCTGGACAATCTGTGAGAATGGGGCAGTTGCTCTGTCTCTCTCCCGAAGAAAACAAGAGAGGCAGAAAAAGAAAATTTTCCCTGCAGAGCCTCCTCTGCAGGGATTGTTCCCGGGAGACGTTAAATAAAATCTGTTCCAATTCTGAAAGAGTTCTGAATCGGTTCAGCTTATCATGTCCCGGAAAAATTAAATAAAGCCCATTCCCAGAATTTCAACTTTTCCATCAATGGTGCCGAATACAATCCGGAACAGAAGCTGATATTCCAGCAGATTCCCTTGCTCATCCTCTTTGACAAAGTCCACTCTCCACACAAGATTCTGCATCAAAGGCATTTTCAGCGGACAGATAAACTGATAGTTTGTGATGGTGCCAAATTGTTCTTCAACTTTTTTGCAGGATTCAAGGAAGCCATCTCGTGAGACATCCGAACGGATTGATTGGTTCAGCAACATTTCATAGGATTCAAAATCCTCCTCCTGAATGGCTTTAAGAAGAGCATTTCCCTGCTGAAGAGCCGCTTGAAAAGACGGATCCTTCTCCTTGGATGACTGGATGGAAATGGAGGCGGAATCCGAGCCGGCCTCCATCTTTACGGAAGAGTGGAAACATGCGCTGCAGAAGATCATTATGGCAGCAGAACATGTGCTCATGAGTATGAAACGCATTTTTTTGCAGGATTTTTTCATAGACAACCTTTCCCCGGAAATTAAACCGGATTTTTTCTTTAGTGTGGATATTCCCCGGCAGAACCTTCTGCTGTTTTCCGGACTTCTTTTAAAGAGTCCGGAGTTATGTCAGCAGAATGCCATCCGGGGAGATGGGCCGTCGAATAGAAAACAACAGAATTTTATGGTTTTGAATGAGAAACCGTATGGGCAGAAGCACTGGAATTCTGGGGAGAATCCCATTCGCACTGTGCCGTGACGATAAGTTCGGAATGTTTGACCGATTCAGACTGCGTGGAAAAAAGGTAGCCAATCCAGGGAATTTCACACAGCCACGGAATGCCGGTTTCCGAGTGGACAACTTCCTGTTTATGAAGTCCTCCGATGACGAAGGAATCTTTTCCGTAGGGAAGGCTTACAACCTGCGAAACCGTGTTGCCGGATGAAATCCTGGGGGCTCCGGAAGATTCAAACCCGATAAGACTTGTATTCTGAAGCGTAATGTCGAAACGTGTTTCGTTCAGATTGACGGAGGCATTGTTGACTGTAAGTGTGAATCCATAGCCGGAGCTCTGTGTGGTAATTTGCTGATTGCCTTTGGCTACAGGAATGTCTTTGTCCGGATCAATGGTCTGACCTGTGATGGCGGAAAGGAGCTCGTATGCGCCAACACCCATATCCGGAGAGGAGGTGCTTCCAGGGACGGGTTGAGAGTCATCGGAATAGAATATCTGGGTTGTCCGTGCAAACTGTGCGGAAGTGTTGTTCCGGATGCAGAGTTCTCCGGTATAGGCGATTTTCGCATTCCCACGGCTGGCGAGGAAATCGAGATAGCGGGTATTCCATTTCGGATTGAAGTTGAAATAACTGGTTCGTTCAGAGCCAAAGTTCTTGCCGAGTCCGCCGAGATCATAGGCTGCGGCCCAGTTATTGCGGTAGCGTCCTCCGACAGAGAAGAAATCGGCGCCCATGTTGTTTTTCCAGTTCTGGAAATCAATGCCGATTTTGTCGTCATTTTCATCATAGACTTGGTAGACTTTGATTTTCAGGCGTACTTGAGGAATGGGAACGTCGTACAGAGAAAGCAGATGTGCAATATTTTCGCAGGAATAATTGCAGACGTCGAAAATCAGCCAGTTCAAATCCGGATCATAAGCCACAATATCCATGCCCTGCCAGAGCTCGGTTACATCGTTGATGTTCATTCCCACATTTTCAATCATGGGCATGAGGTTCCTGGCCGGAACGAATTTGGGCAGATAAAAATACATTTGATAGCCGTAATTCAGCGGACCCATGTCGGGATTGTCCAGCATGTCTACGAGGGAGTCAATGCCCATGCCGTTTTCATGATCGTGGAAACGGTATTCTTCCGCGCTGACGATGAGCAGGCCTGTGCCATCGGCGTATTTCAGACATTCCACGGCGGTATTGCTGCCAAGCTGGGAGACAGGATTGTACCCGAGCTGGGCATTGACGGGTTCTGTGAGTTCAATGGAACTGACGGTGGAGACGTTGGGATTGCTGGTGTTGGATGGATAATTCTGCTGCGGAGATGTATTGCCAACACGTTTGGACTGAACCATCTGACGCAGATAATCACGGATTTCGTAGGGATCCGCACATTGGATAAAATATGTTTTTGTGACAACACGCGGATCATTGTTGTCCCGTATGAAATGAACTACCTGGGTGTCCTCTTTTACCGGGACAATCAGCTGTGCTTCCACCCGGGTGCTGTCATAGCTGCCGGTGTTGTTGAAATTGGAATCTCTCGGAACTCCCGGAATGTCCGCGGAAAACGCCGGAAGCACTGTACAGAAGAATCCGGCAAGAAATAAAACGGTGTTCAGGGAACGGATTGAAGCCAGGGTTTTTGCTGTATGAATCATGAATTATTCTCCTGCTTTGGCCATTTGTTTAAGATTGTGCACTTCTCCCGTCTTCATATTCAGTGGATCCTGGACAGGCTGGGTTGTATTGAGCATAGAGGCTGTAACGGTGAGATATACATGGGTTTTCTCTTTGGAGACAGTGGTGGTCCCGAAAAGATATTTAAGAACAGGAATACGAATGAGAAAAGGTATGCCGATGGTTTGTTCGACGCTTTGTTCTTTTTCCCATTTCCCCAGAACAATTTCCTGATTCAGAGCAATCAGTGTATTGCCCTCCACCGTGCTGGTTTCAATAAGTTCCGCCCCGAAGTTGTTCCTTTCAACAACATTGGCAGTCTGAAGGCTGTAACCGAAAAAGAGGGTCCCTTTGTATTTCGTGTAATCGCCGGGCTGATAGGGATTCATGGAAAAGGCTTCTGTAGCAGGATATCCTTCCTGGGGGTCTCCGTAATGCAGATTCACAATGGGCTGGTTGACTTTGAGATAGACCTGATTGTATCCTTCCGGAAGATTGAGCAGACCATTGGTGACACTGGTCTGATCGCTGGAATTTTTCGCAATATTCTGGAGTTCTGGATTAAAGAAAACTTCATAACTCAGGGTGTCGGAGTTTGCCACTGTAATGGAAGCGCTGTTGCGGATTTCCGCTTTGCCGCTCTGCTGAAGAAGACGGATAAAACTCATGTCAAACTGCGGAACGGTGAAAAAGCCTCCCACAGGACCGGAGACTTTCTGAAGGGCTTCTGTTCCCGCAGAAGTGATGCTGAAAACATCAAAGGCGGTTTCAAAAATATTGAGACCCGGACCGTTTTTCCAGGCAAGGTAGTCGACTCCGAGATCCCGGAAAGTGCTGTCTCTGACTTCATAAATCTGAAAGTTCAGTGTAATTTGCGGAGCCGGACGGTCAAGCCATTCGAGAAACTGATAGACATACTGGGTATTGGAACTGTTGTCTTTCCAGTAAATCTGGTTGGAGTTTGCGTCCCACGCATAGACGGATCCATAAGGGCCTTCGCCAACTACAGAGTTGACCAGAACGTTTAGAAGATTCTGGCCGGAACGGTAAAGCGGACGGTAGACGGCTCTGGTTATGCCGGTGCCTTTGATAATATCTCCCGGGACTTTTCCGTCAATTTCGACATTGCGGTCTGCTTTTTCAATAAAGTCATCCACATAGGGCATCATGCCGACAGGACAGGTGACTGTGAGCATCTGCTCATTATTTGGACCATATTCGATACAGTCCGCACTGGAGTTCATGTTGTAGCGTTTGACTATACCCAGAACAAAGGGGGTAATGTCATTGGCCTGGATATATTTAAGCCTGTAAATTTTAGAAACCATGTAATCCTGGGCATCATCCTGCACAAAACGCAGCTTTCTTACGGCAGTATTTCCGGAACTGTTTGCGGTATTGCTTTGCGGAAGAAATGAGGATTCATAAAAGGATGAATAAGTTTCTTGTTCTTCCTCAAGAATTTCCTGTCCCTGTGCCGGGAACGGCGCAAATGCGCTGAGAAAGAAGCCTCCCAGAAGAAGAGGCTGAAGGAATGTTTTTTTCATGATTTCTCCTTTTTGGTCTATTCAGAACGGTAAAAAAACGAGTCATTTTTTTGATTCTGAAAATTTGAAAACAGAAAGGCAAAAATAAAAAAGAAAAAGAATATAAAAAAGGCTGGAATATCAGTTATCTTTTGACTCAGGAAAACAGCCTGATGTTCCCGGATCTGCATGCAAATCCCTGGAATAAACCAAAAAAGACCTGGAACTTTTTTCTTCCATGAAATGGAAAAAGCAGTTGTATTTGCAGAAAAGAATTTTAAATTATTGAGTCTGATGAAATCGTTCTATCCTGTCTATTTCGTATTCCGAAGCGGGACACTGGCCTGCAGGGGAATAAGAGCATTTGAATGGATGGATTCTTAGCATGCTGTATTTTTTTAGCATGGAACAACCCCGAATGAAGCACTTCTGTGTTTTTTTAGAAGTTAGAAGAAAGATCATTCGGGAAAGCATGAAAAGCCTGGAAAACAAGAGCAAAGTCGTTGCCTGTAAGTTTTCGCAGCAGAGAATATTCAGACGGAAAGAGGATAGAGGAAATACGCTTTGCCGCATGTTGAGAAGATGACGGCTATTCAGAGAATTTGAGTGTCGAATGAAAAAATTTTTAATTTGTCTGTTATCATTCATTCTTCTCCTGTTTTTAATCGGAATCACAGCCGTTCTTCTGTCATTTTCGCAGATTCAGAGACTGATGGTTCTACATCAGGAATACCTCCCTGTATGGATACTGGATTTGGGGGTGTTTTATCCCCATGAAGCCCCTGAAACGACGGCTCCGTTGGGAGCGACGAGTAGTAGTAGGAGGAGCCAGTCTCTTGAAAACTGCCGTCCCGAACTGATTGCCCATGCAGGTGGGGAAGTGGATTTGATCCCCTACTTGAACTGCCGGGAAGCACTGGAAACATCGTTCCTTAAGGGATACAAAATGATTGAACTGGATTTAATGGTCACATCCGATGGATTTGTAGTCGCCGGCCATGACTGGGAAACTTTTCATGAACAGACGGGGCATCCGGAAAGAAAGAAGAGTCCCTTAAAACTGGATGAGTTCCGGAAGGAGAAAATCCTTGGGAAATATACGCCTTTGGATGCGGATGAAATTGTGGCTTTTTTTACGGAACATCCTGACTTGATGCTGGTGACAGATAAACTGTGTGATCCGGATATGCTTCTGAAACATTTTGGACCGATAAAGGAACGCATGATTGTTGAATCCGATGAAGCGCATTATAAAGCCTGTTCGGAAGCGGGTTTCGCGGATGTAATGTTAACTGTGGAGGATCTCTTTGCCGGAAATTTCCTGCAGTATCAGCAGAGACTGCGCCGGAAAGGTATCCGGAATGTTCATATCATGGTGATTCCATCCTCTTTTCTGGAGAGTCCCGTATATCGTCTTTTAAAGGAGCGTTTTCATCTGCGCTTTGCCGTTTTTGACCGTGTATCCAATATCAGTCCGGAGAATGAGGCTGCCTTCCTGGAGAAGTGCCGAATAAGATCCTGCGAGCCGGATTTCTTTTACTCCAATTACCAGGATTGCCGGAAGATGGATTTTGTTTCCCCCTGAAGCAAATAAGACGGAGAGGCCGAATATAGTTTTTTTGACATCCTGCCCTGTTGAGAAAAATGAAGAGAATAAATGATCTATCCTTAAATAAAGAACAATTTCAGTGAACAAGTCCAGTCCAAATCCTGAAACCCCATCCTGAAAAAGAAAAAAGAGAAAATCTGTTTCAGGATCGTAAAATGATAAAAATGCCCTGAAACAATCGTCCCTTCCTTATAGATTTTCCTGGAAAAATAATTTCTGGAGATCCACCCTCCCTTTTCCCTGTCCATGGGAAGTGTGTACACAAGACTAACAGCATTACTCCATGTGCTCCGCAAACGCACTTTTCTCTGTTCATGAGAAGAGCATGCACTTTGTTCATAGGAGACAATACGAGACAATCAGGGGCACCTTTCTTCTGTTCATGGGAAGTGCATACAGGAACAGAATGTTTTTATTCAAGGGCAGAGGTTTTAACTGTTTCTGCATTCCAGTGTATCTCTATTGTTTATTTCAGAATTTCTTTAACAGAAGGGGAAATGGAATGGAAAGTAAACGGATTTTAGTGCATAAAAAGATTCCGCAGCTCCGAAGTGCAGACGGAACTGCGGACGTAAATACAGATAACCCTCTGGATTATGCTTCCATCAGGAAATAAATCTTTGATGGAACAAGTTTTTTCCGAAGGAAAACGGATTACTGCTTGTCAAGGGTAAGCATATCTCCCATAATGTGAAGGGTTTCATCCAGATAAATATCTTTGTCTTGATCGTTTTGTTTGTCATTGTTATGGGAAGGCATCTGATCTTCCAGAATTTTTTCCTGTTCTTCCTGAATTTTCTTTTCATTAAGATATTCTTTCCAGCGTTCCTCAAGGTTGAGAGAAAGCACTTTCTGTGCCTGAAGTTTCTGAAATTCCTAGATATCCTGGCGCATTGCCTGGAAAACAGGACTTTTATCGACTCTCTCCTGAGATCTTTTCTGGAGTTCAGGAAGAATAGCTTTTAAATGCTCAGCGCCGGAGAACAAGGTGTACTTTCTCGGAGGGACAGTGTCCCACTGCAATGCGTAGTCAAGTTTGTCCTCTCCCACATTTTCCAGGGTTTCTGTAAAGTCTGGGAAAGTAATGTCCGGGATCACCCCTTTGAGCTGAGTGGATTCTCCATTGATCCGGTAAAATTTTGCATTTGTAAGTTTTACTGTGCCGCCTTTAAACGACTGGGCCGTAAAGAAGGGCAGAAAACGGTCTATATCGGAAACCGTCTGAACTGTTCCTTTGCCGTGGGTTTTCTTGTCACCAACAATGACTGCCCGCCCGTAATCCTTCATGGCAGCTGCAAAAATTTCAGAGGCCGATGCACTGAACAGATTTGTCATAACAATCATGGGACCATCATAAAGAATCTAACCATTGTCATGGTCATTTTCAACCTGGATGCCGTTGCGGTCGCGGACCTGCACCATGGGACCTTCCGGAATGAAGAGTCCGGAGAGGTTAATGGCTTCCAGCAGACTGCCGCCACCATTGGAACGCAGGTCTATGACAAGGCCGTCGATTTTTTCTTTTTCAAAGTCTTTCAGAATTCTGGCTACGTCGCTGGAGGAGCTTTTGGCATCTGGGTCGTTCCTGCGGAATCCTTCAAAATCAAAGTAGAAGGAAGGAAGCATGATGACTCCGATTTTTTTCACAGATCCGTCATCCAGTGTGATTTCCCGGATTTGTCCTTTTGCTTCAGACTCCTTCAGCTGAACTTTGTCGCGAACTATGACAATTTTTTTCGGGATGGCCTGAAGGCCTTTGGATCCTTCCAGAACGGTCAAAGTGACTTGGGTCCCGCGTTTGCCTCGGATGAGTTCTACAACCTTGTTGAGGGGCATGTCAACAACATCGACCGGATCTCCATCTTCCTGCTGAACAGCGATAATCCGGTCGCCGGCTTTAAGTCTTCCATCAAGGTCTGCAGGACCGCCGGGGACAATTTCGTTGACTTTGGTATAGCCGTCTTCAGAGGAGAGAACAGCCCCAATGCCGACCAGGGAAAGGCTGATGGCAATATTAAATGCCTCATCTGTCTGGGGAGACATATAAGAGGAGTGAGGATCAAAGACTCCGGCATATCTGGAAAGATATCCTTCCATAACATCCATTGGCGTCATATTGTCGTAATAAGACGAGACCTGGGAAATGCGATAGAGAATCCGTTCTTTCGGCGTTTTCTGGTGTTCGCTGCTGACAGGTGCAGCTTCTTCCGTAGTATTTTTTTCCTGCGGGGAACCTGTCTCACTGCCGGATTGTCCGGAGGAATCCTTTTCTGCTTTTTCCTGTTGAAGATCCTGTTCTGTTGCGCGGTCTGAAAGGATGGCTACAATGAGATCGTTCTTAATGCGTTTTCTCCAAAGTTCCTTCAGTTCATTTTCGTCTTTAGCCCAGGGGGCTTTGCTGTGGTCAAACTCAAAGGATTCATCTACAGTAAAGTCAATATCCCCGTTCAAATATTCCTTGGCAAAAGCCTCATAAGCCTTCCAGCGTTCCATAAGACGGTTGAATACGTCGAAGGCAAACTGGACATCACCCCGCTGAAGTTGAGCGCAGAGCTGATCGCGCTGATAGTTGAATTCATCAATATCGGACTGCAGGAAAAAAACTCTCTGCGGGTCAAGACTTTTCAAATAGAGATCAAACAATTCTCTGGATGTCTGCGCATTGAGTGGTTTTTTCTGATAATGCTGTTTAGCTATCACGGTGGTTACAATGGAGGCAATGGCAGACATTTCCCGGGTAGGTTTTAAAAGGTCTTCTGTCTTGCCGGCTTGTTTTGTCAGTGTAGCGGAGGCGTCCTGTTCTGCGGAAAATACATTTGCCGGGAGTCCGAAAAACAGCAGCAGGAAAAGACAAAGCATCCGTCCTGCATTCAAAAGAGTCATTTGTGTGTGTACTTTCATAAGTTTCAATCCGTAAATAAAGAGTTGTAAATTCATTGCGGCTGCGTCTGGAAGGATTGCTTTTATGGTTCTGAAAAACTGCCTTCCCGCGAGAAAAGATTTAAAGATTAAAACAAGACCGTTTGAAACGGATCTAATTCAGTAATCTACTGTCACTTCTTGAAAAATAAAAGAAAAAGGGGGAATTTTTTCCCGTTTTTCCTGAGCCTGAAAGAAAAAACCTGAAAATGCAGTTGAAAAAACGTTTTTGTGAAGCAATGTAAAAAGGCTGACCTTCCAGAGACCGTCTGAAAAAAATCTGAAAAACTGGAAAGAAGACTTGAAATCCTGAATTGAAAAACTATATTAACTCTCACTTATGACAAGCTGCAAATGAAATTTAAAATAAAATAGAAATGAAACCCATTGCCTGGATGGCATGCTGGAGGTGTACGATGAGTAATGTATGTGAGATCTGCGGAAAGAAGAAATTTTACGGCGCAAGAATTATCCGCAGAGGATTGGCGAAAAAGAAAGGCGGTATCGGTATGCATGTGGTGAAAGTTTCTCCCCGCACATTTGAACCGAATATCCAGTCTGTGAGAGTGGTAGATGCGAATGGTGCTGTAGTCCGGAAGAAAGTCTGTGTAGCATGCATTCGCAGCGGAAAAGTGCAGAAGGCCTGCTGATGATTTTTCTGACCTGCTGCGTGAAATAAGCAATTCTGCCGGAGCTTCCTGATTTTTCAAGATGCTTCGGTTTTGCTTTTTATATGATCTTATTCTTTGAATTCATGGAACTGGTCGCAAGACTGAAAAACGAGGGAGTGAATGATGGCTGAGAAAAAGGAAAAAAATATGATTCTTCGCATTATTAGCTGGATTTTTGCCGTCCTGATTGTGCTGATTATCATCGCAGTTGTATAGATCAACCCGATTGCAAAGAGTCTGATTGTGAACGCAGGGTCTGCTTAGACTGGCGTTCAAATTTCCTTGGATTCTATTAATATTTCACTGCTTCGCGGGCGTGTTGAGATTCGGAACCTGATTGTGGATAATCCGGAAGGGTATTCTTCTGATCATGCCATTCTGCTGGGAACCGTGAATGCAGAAATTGACCCTTGGAGTCTACTGGGCAGCAAACTGATTATTCATGAGCTGACTTTGAAGAATATCAATGTGAATTTTGAGACCAAGCTTTTAACCAACAATATCTCTGCCATTCTGGATAATGTGAACTCAAAAATAGGTTCATCTGAAAAATCGGGAACCTCCGAGAAATCTTCTACGGATGAAGAAGGCAAGAAAATGCAGATCGATTATCTTGTCGTTGAAAACGTAGGGGCGCACTTGGTTTTAAGCGGAGTCAGCACAGAAGGCGCCGGCGTTGCTGTGACGATTCAGCCGATGAGGGACCTGGGACGCGGAAATGACGGTATTACACCTGGGGAATTGATTGCAAGGGTCCTGACAGCTTTCCTGACGGATTCCTAGGAACAGGGGATTTTAACCGTGTCCGGATCGGTGGAGGATTCTGTCCGGGAACTGAATGTCGGCAGTTTGAAGAGTCTCCTTGGCGGCAAAGACGACAAGGATAAAAATTAAGAAAAATGAACGCGGACGGCCGATAAAAAACTACGGTGTCCGGATTGCTTTCTTGCATCTGGCTTGCATTCGGAGTATTCAATTTTTTGAAAAATCCAGAGTCAGTAAATCAAACAGTCCAGATCGGTCGCTTGTGTCGGGAGTATCCGGACGTAAGATTTGACTGAGATCTCCCCAATGGAGAAACGGTGTTTCATCGGATATTTTCCGGTGAGATGCCGTTTTTTTCTGCCTGAAAAGTTGACAGAGTTCTTCTGCAGGCTACATTATAATGTGAACTTCCAGCAATCAGGAAAGGAGGCTATTATGAAACTGCCTATTGTTACAATCAGCCGGGAATTCGGCAGCCATGGCCGTGAGATTGGTGAAAAAGTCGCAAAGATGCTCGGAGTTGAGTTCTACGACAAGAAAATCATTGAGGAAGCGGCTAAGGAAAGCGGACTCTAGCCTGAGATCATTGAATAGAATGAACAAAAGAACCAGTATCGTTTTTTGAATTACATGCCGATGACTTCCTGCTATATGTGGGAACCCACATTGATGGACAAGATTTATATAGCGGAACATCGTGTGATTACCCGTCTTGCAGAAAAAGGCCCCTGTGTGATTGTAGGCCGTGTGGCAGATTTTATTCTGTCTGATCGGAATGATGTGATGAATGTTTTCATTTATGCGGATCCTGAAGTTCGTGTGCAGAATGTTGTGAAGGATTTGGGGCTGGATCCGGTCAAGGCCAAAAGAGAAATTCGTGTTATTGACAATCATCGTGCAATGTACTACAATGCTATTTCCTCAAAGGATTGGGGAGCCAGAAGCAATTACCATCTTCTGATCAACAGCGGTACATTTGGAGATGATCTCTGTGCTGAGGTGATTCATCAGGCAGCCCTGAACTTTGAGCAGACGCAAAAAGAATGAAGTTGTCATGCTGGGCTATCCAGCCTGACACAGAATCGTGGAATACAGACAGAAAATGCCGTGTAGAAATTTCAGGCAGGATCACGGTTGCGGGATTGGGGAA
Source organism: uncultured bacterium (assembly GCA_949290385.1). Lineage (GTDB taxonomy): Bacteria > Verrucomicrobiota > Lentisphaeria > Victivallales > UBA1829 > CASERY01. Next base: position 34,615 of record CASERY010000032.1, read on the forward strand.
TGGCTGTTTGGAATGCCGGACAGATCCTGATTCCGCAGAGGCATTGCCGGATTTCTTGGTATCTTGTGAAATGGGGAAAGGTTATTCCTCATAATAGTCGCAAGAGGAAAAAGAACTTCTGGAAAGATGAAAGCCTGCAACAGGAACTTCCCGTGAGACTGAGGAAAGGCCCTTATTGACAACTGGGATTTTCTGCTGTATTTTCCCCCTCTTTATCACTGCATTACTAAGGCTGGGGGAATGAAGAGAAGGGGATCGACTTTATTTCTATCTTAAAGATCGGTTTCCAGCAGGACGGATGCTACAGCATAATCCCGCTCATGACTGATGGACAGATGAATGTGGCTGATTTTTAAAAAATCAGCCATTTTTTTTGCATTGCCTGAAAGGACAAGGAAAGGTTTACCTTTTTCATCGGGAAAAATTTCAATATCCTGCCATGAACAGTCTTTTCCAATTCCGGTGCCGAGCGCTTTGGAAAAGGCCTCTTTGGCTGCCCAACGTCCAGCAAGGAAACTTACAGGGTATGGATGGCTGTGAATTAAAGAGCTTTCTTTTTCTGTGAGAATTCTGTTGAGAAAACGTTCTCTGTGATGCTGAAAAAGATTTTGAATGCGTGCACATTGAACAATATCAATACCTGTGGAGTAGATCATGCTTTCCTCCCCGGATTCTGTGGCCCGGGAATGGCATCCAGTACCTTGTAGGCAGCAGGCTTGTGCGCATCTTCTTCCCGGTAACTGTAATAGGCAAATTTTGAGACAATAATATGATCCAGCAGAATAATATCAAGCGGTTTTAGAATTCGCTTGACGGTATAGGTTGTCTGCGTGTCATCGATTGATGGAGTAACGACTCCGCTGGGATGGTTATGACACAGAACAACAGCTTTTGCATCGTTCATTAATGCATGTTTGGCTATTTTATTGGGAAAGACATTGACCTGGTCTGTTGTTCCGAGTCCCAGAATTTCTTCTTTAATGAGGTAATTTTTGGCATTGAGGAAGAAGACCATCATTACTTCATCGGACAGGTCTCCCAGACGCATTCTTGCATAGTCATAAAACTTTGTAACGTGGTCCATATACGGGAGACGCTGGATGTTGGACTGCAAATACCGGACACAGAGAGCCCGGACAAGTTTCAACATAACGGCAGCATTTTCTCCGATCCCGGCCACGGCGGAAAGTTCCTGAATGGAGGCATCAAAAACGCCGCCGAGTGTCTTGAATTCTGCCATCAGCTGTTTGGCAATGGGCTTGACATCTTTCCGGGGAATGGCATAGGTCAGAAACAACTCCAGAAGCTCATAATCTGCGAATCCGGAATGTCCTGTATTGAGGAATTTCTCTCTCAGGCGCTGCCGGTGTCCTCCCTTGCCGGGATCCAGTGTATTGCTCATATCAGAATCAGTCTTTCGTTTCAGTGTTTCTGAAGAATGGTCAGGGATTCAAAGTGTGCGGTGGCCGGGAACATGTCCAGCAGTCCTGCTTCAGCAATCTGATAGGGGCCTTTTTTGACCAGAGCATCCAGGTCCCGTTTCAGGGTATCCGGCGAACACGATACATAAATCAGAACCCGCGGACACCAGCTTAATATGGCATCAATCATGTCTTTCTGCAAGCCGGTTCTGGGCGGGTCTACCAGAATGGCTGATTCTTCCGGGGAATGGCCGTGCAGATACTTTTCCAGAAGAGTGCCGGCATTGCCTGCCTCATAGTGACAGCGTCCGGTGAGTCCGTGATTCTACGCATTGGCTCTGGCTGAATCAATGGCACGTGGATCCAGTTCAATACCGATGCAGGTGAGTTCCGGATTTTTCCGGGCCGCGGCAATGGAGAAGATGCCTGTGCCGCAGTAGAGATCTGCCAGAAAACGAATTTCGTGATGCTGAACGGTATCCGAAACTCTTCTTACAAGCTCAGAAGCAACTGGGATGTTTACCTGGAAAAAAGATTTTAGGGGAACCTGAAATGTTCCAAAGGAGCCTAGCTGTTCATGAAGAATTGTATTGGAGAGGCCGGAATCTGCATCTGTCCAGATTCTGACCCCGTCGGATGGCGTCCAGCGAAAGCTGACATGCCTGCAGGACTGGCGGTTCTGAAGGCTGGAGTTGGAGTTTGAACTTGAACTCATCAGAAAATGAGAATGTGCATCCTGGATGGCCTGTTCAGAAAGCAGGCAGCGCCGGATGGGTAGGAAAGAAACATTGTCTTCTCCCATGTATCCGGTTTGTATTTGATTGCCCCTGACTTCACAGGAGAAACGGAGTTTATTGCGCCATCCGAAACGGCTTGGTGCTCCGAATGGCGTACGAATATGATCCTTGTCGGCAAGGCCGCTCCGGAGAAGGAAGGACTCAAACTGGATTTGCTTCCACTGGAGTTCTGTTTCGTAGTCGGTTTGCTGATATGAACAGCCTGGACAGGCATGAAGGGCATTCTTTTCTGTAAGGGCATAAGGACATACCGGCTGAATTCGATGTTCTGATTTTTGGAGGATCCGCAGAAGCCTGCCTGTTGAAAAATTCTTTTTGGAGGCTGTAATTTGAATTTCTGCAAGGTCTCCTGGAACTCCGCCTCGGACAAAACAGATTTTCCCGGAATCGAGTTTTCCGAAAGAAGCTCCGCCGAATGCAAAGCCTGTTATTGCCAGCTTCTCTATTTCGTTATGCGCCATTTGCTTTGATCTATCCTGTGTGTAGGCTGTTCGGGCACTGCCGGGTGAAAAACGCAGACGATCGGATGCGGTCTGCTGCATGTTTTCAGAACGCTTTTGCAGAAATCCGGATGAACCCGGACGGCGTTGCCAGGGACCAAACAGCTGTGATAAAAAAGTCTGTGCAGGAAATTTGCTTGCTTTTCATGAAAATGCAACCTTCCCAGCTGGAAAAGTCTCTATTTTTCGATGTCCCATGCGTTTTTCCCACCTGAATGTTGCTTTCAAAATTTTGTTCAGGATGTCAGATCAGACAGGAAAAAGAAGGGCATGAGGGAAACGTGTTTCAGGAGGAAGAGGATCTTTGCCGAAAAACACTTTTTCAAGAAAGACTTCTTTCAAAAATACGTTATATTATTACGGCAGAATATGGATGACCATAGTTCCTTAGGGAAGGGGCGGAAGCGTTCTTCAAAGAAAAGAGTGCTTTCTTTATTGGGCGGTTTCGTTGTGTTTTGTCCATATTGATTCCGGCGGGTGCATTCAAGAGAAATCTCTCAGCCGCAGGGGCCGTTTTAAGGACTGTGGAGTGCCGGATGGATTTTTACAGGAAATGGGGATGAAAGAGAATTTTGTATGCGGGTATTGAGAAAATACCAGGCAGGAGAATAGAAGAGAATCGAGAAATGAGAGGAATCGATGCATTATTTCCGTTATGATTGGCTGGAGCAGCATAAGGAAGGAGATTTGATTGAACTGGACAGGGCAGAGTCCAATCATTTGTTTCGCATTCTGCGTGCTTGCGCGGGGATGACAATCGGACTTCTGGACGGCCGAGGCCGGCGGGCAAGAGCAGTGGTGGAAGAAAAAAATACGGTCTGTCTGACGGAGATGGAACTTGTGCCTGAGCCTGTCCCGACAGTTGTTTTGTACCTGGCTCCGCCTAAGAAACAGAAAAATGACGGATTGTTGAAAGCCGTGACAGAACTTGGAGTAAGGCGTATTCAGCCGTTGCTTTGTGAACGTTCTGTTTCTGTGCCGGATGCTGATTCCATTGCCGGCAGATGGCACGATCTGCTGTTTGAAGCATGCAAACAGAGTTCGAATGCGTATATGCCGGAATTGTCTGCGCCTGTGAGAATGCAGGAGGCGGTAAACGATGCTGCACGGAGCTGCGACGCTGTTTTTTACGGATCTCCCCGGACAGAAAGGAGTGTATGCTGCTCAACGATACGGACGGTCGGCTTTTTTGTCGGTCCGGAGGGCGGATTTACCCCGGAGGAGGAACAGCTCATGGAATCTGCAGGATTCCTGCCGATGCGGATCGGATGCTGGACTCTGCGCGTGGAAACAGCAGCAGTGGCAGGGGTGGCTGTACTGCTGGACAGACTGTCGAAAAAATGAGGATTTTAAATGAGTAACAGTTGCTTTTTTATGGATTTGGAGGTACATTTAAAGTGATCATTTACAGATCCTGGAAAAAAAGCAAAAGTTTTTTAAAATAATAAGATTTGGAAGGGTTGAATCAATGAAGATGCGTCTGTTGAAACGAATTGCAGTTGCTGTGTGCCTGTCTGGCGTATGCCTCCTCAGCGCCTGTAAGGATTATGTGGGCAAAGAGGAATCCCATGCTTTGTATCAGAAGGGGGAAACATGCAAGAACCAGTAGAAATATGCCGACGCAGTCAATGCATTTGAAGAATTCCTTCTGATTTGTCCGAAATCTGCAAAAACGCATTTTAAACTTGCCGAAATTTATAAAGATAATCTCGGAGATCCCATCCGCGCCATTTATCATTACCAGAAGTATCTGGAACTTGCCAAGCTGAGCCGTGATGACCAGCGCAATATCCGTCAGTATATTCAGCTTTGCAAGGTGGATGCCTGCAGAAATCTCCAGAATGAACTGGGCTTGACACCTCCGGTCCCCGAATCTCGAGACAATTCTTCTGAACTGGCTATGCGCAATGCCGAACTGAATGCCGTAAAATCCAAAATGATGGAATATGTGGAAGCTAACCGCAAACTTAAAAAAGACAATGAAGAATTGATGAAACGTTTAACTTCCAGCAGTAGCAGTTCTGCCAGAACACCTACAGCTTATCCTAGCCGGGAATCCACGTCTGCTGCAGCTCGCCCGGGAACTTCCAGTACTGCTGTTTCGTCCGGATCGGTTTCTTCTGTGGGTGGTACAGAATATAAAGTTGTGCGCGGAGATACACTGACAAAGATTTCCAGAAAACATTATGGATCAGCTAGTTATGTTGGAAAAATCCGGGAGGCCAATAAAGGCCGTATCGGCCCGAATGATGCAATCTATGCGGGACAGACTTTGATCCTTCCGGCCAAATAATGGTATATTAAAACCGAATACGGCCGCGGTCCTATTCAAGATTGATGTTAGTTGAACCTGGGGCACCTGTAAAAATAGGTCGCCCCGTTTGTCTTTCAAACGGGAGATTTTGTCATGAGATTTCGATTCGCGGGTGCTCGTTTTCTGGGGGCGCTGTTCTGCTGTATAGCGTCCGTTTCCTGTATTTCCATGCCGGAAGTGAAACAGACTGAACCGGTGATTTTTGATCTTGGAGAATAGTCTCCTGTGGATCTGCCTGAAGGATGCCATGTGGAAGTTCTTCCCTTTACCAACAGTTCGGCTGCAAGGTTGAAGATTCTTGTGCGTGAGGACAGTCAGAAAGTGAAGACCGATGAATTTCACCGATGGTCCCAGACCCCGTCCAGAATGTTGACTCATTATCTGAAAGAGGCATTCCGCAGTAAAAACAGCTCTGCAGTCGTGTCGGAAGAAGACAAGTGTTTTGTGCTTGGCGGAGAGATTCTTGCCTTTGAGGGAAATGAGAAAAGCCGGACAGGAAAGCTGTCTGCAGTGCTGTCCCTGAGCCGGGACGGGCGGACGGAATATATTCCTGTCCAGCTGGAGATTCCGTTTTCAGAAGAGGATGGGGCTTCTTCGGAGAATACGGTGGTGGCATTGCGAAAGGCTTCTGCTGAGCTGGCCGCTGAAGCTGCTGAAAAAATCAGAAACTGGGGATCGTCTTCCAGTATGAAAAATGGATCCCGGCGTAACTTGTGATATGCAGAATGAGGAAGCCGGAAAAAGAACTTGTTTAAAAAAATGTCTGGAGCGGATTTCTTGAAAAAGTCCGTTTGAAATGCTATTGTAAACAGAATTTTCTGCATGGAAATTCATTTCAGAAAAAGATTATCATTCAGTTATCATCCACACAAAGGGGTGCTGCCATGTATGAGAAAACGGTTGTCGTCCGCAATAAAGCGGGAATTCACTGCCGTCCATCCAGTGTGATTATTTTAGCTGCGCAGGAATATCCGGATCATGAATTCCAGATTGAAACATCCAATGGAACATGTGGATTGTCCGGTATTTTAGACCTTCTTGCATTGGGGATTCAGCAGGGAGATTCCGTAAAAATAAAAGTAACGGGGCCTTCTGAAAAAGAATGCTGTGAAAAACTTGCCAATCTTTTTGAACACGAATTCGATTTTAAGTAATCATTATGAGAATTATCGTATCCGGTGCGGGCGAATTGGGACGCATGATCGCCTCGGCGCTTTGTAAAGCTAATCATGACGTTGTTCTGCTGGACAGCTCTGCAGAAAATCTGGATGGCATCACAGACAAACTGGATGTGATGACCGTGGAAGGATCCTGTATCAGCATTCCGACTTTGATGCAGGCAGGTATTTCGGACGCAGATGCTTTGATTGCTGTTTCCGGTGATGAAGCCAGCAATATTCTGTGCTGCCGTATTGCGTCTCAGCTGGGGGTGAAGAAAACCATTTGCCGCCTGTATGAATCAGAATGCTTTTCAGAAGAAAACGGCATTACGGAAAAGATGTACGGCATATGGAAGTCCTTTTCAACGCCCAGGGAGTCTGTGCGAAAAATCCGGGATGTTCTGAGCAATAATATCGTGCGTGAATGTATTCACTTCAGTCATGCGGAAGCCATGATGACGGTTTTTGAAGTAACGACATCTTCCCCATTGGCAGGAATGCGTTTAAAAGACATCCCGTGTACGGATATTATGCATTCGGTGCGCCTGGCTGCATTGGTAAGGGGGAGACAGTTCCTTGTGCCTCATGGCGATACGATCCTGGTTCCGGGAGACAAAGTATACGCAGCAGGGCATAAAGATAAAGTGGAACAGTTTATGGCATGGATTTCTCCAGAGCAGACAAGGCCTCACCGGATTATTATTTCAGGAGGAGATCCTACGGCTGTCAACCTGATTCAGACTGCTTATGAGCTGGGGTTCGATGTGCGGGTGATTGAGGATGATGAAAAAGTCAGCGAGAAAATGCTTTCAGACATTCCTGCAAATGTAACGATGTTTCACGGGGATCCCACGGATGAGGATGTTCTGCAGGAAGCCGGCATTGAGAGTACGGATGTATTCATCAGCGTAGATCCGGATGACGAGGTAAATATTCTTTCCTGTATTATTGCAAAGCGTCTTGGGGCAGCAAAAGTAGTCAGTCTTACGCATAAGCCTGAGTATATCCGCATTGCTCCGGCATTGGGGCAGATTGACTGTGGATTCAGTGCTACTTTGATTTCTTCCAATACAGTCCTGCGTTTGCTTGAAGGGGGCATGATGCGGGTAGATGCTGTCCTGCAGCAGTTTAATGCCAACCTGACGGAATTTAAAGTGACAGAAGGTGCTCCGCTTTGCGGGAAAACATTGAAGAATGCAAATTTGCCTTCTTCCGTAATTCTGGCACTTGTATTCCGAGGGGATGAGGTAATTACTCCATCGGGGGATACAACTCTTCAAAAGGGGGATGTAGCAGTGGCTATTGTAACTTCAGAAAGTTCCAGAGAGCTGGAGCCTTTGTTTCGGAAACGCTGAGGAAAAGTTTTTGGCAGATTTCTCACAGCTTTGGAGGACAGACCGATTAATGGAGCTTGGTATTTGCGTCCATTGATCCGGGGATTTACCGCACAATGGAGTTAAGAAGCCGAGCTGCAGGGATTGGGAAATGCAGAAGAAATGGGCCGTGGCATCCATAAGAAGATGTTCCTGCTCTAGGAATTTGATGTGGGCTATGCCGGAAATGAGTGTATAAGGATTTTTGCTCTTTTTCTGCTTAATAATGTCTGTTGGGAACCGAAAGGAACGCAGCGAGGCATTCGGGATTAAGAGGGAAGAAACAGAGAGAACAGATGAATTTTAAACTGATTTTTCATGTTGTTTTTATGGTGGCAGTGATTGTTTCAGGAGCCATTGCTTGTTCTGGAATTGTATCCTGGATCATGCGGGATCCGGTTGAGGATGTCCTGAAACTGACACTTTGCGGATTAGTTCTTGTGCTGATTTCTTTAACGGTTGTGTTCCTGACGAGGATAAGGACGGAGCAGGAACGCAAAGCCGGACGGAAGGAAGGATTCGCCATTGTGGCCTTCAGCTGGATTGTTGCTACACTGATAGGGGCTGTTCCGTATGTGGCTGTTACCGGGATTTACTGGTACGATGCTGTTTTTGAAAGCTAGTCTGGATTTACCACAACGGGAGCGAGTATCCTGGAACCGGGAACCAGGCTGATGTTTGGGGGAGTGCTTCCAAAAGGAATAGAGAGCCTTTCCTACGGGGTTTCGTTCTGGAGACTTTTGACGAACTGGCTGGGAGGAATGGGAATTGTTGTGCTTTCCATTGCGATTCTGCCTCTGTTGAATATCGGGGGGCAGATGCTTTACAATGCAGAAAGTACGGGTGTCAAGTCTCAGGACAGCCAGATTACACCGAGAATAACGTCATCCGCAAAAATTCTATGGAGTGTTTATCTCCTGTTCACAGGGGTGGGTACAGTATTGCTGATGTTGGGGGGAATGTCCTGGTTTGATGCAGTCTGCCATATGTTTTCTGCGGTATCCACAGGGGGGTTTTCTCCTCGCCAGGCTGGGCCCATGTATTATAACAGTGCATATATTGATTGGGTATTAATCTTTTTCATGTTCATGTCATCCTGCAATTTTGTATTGCATTACCGGGCGATTATGGGACATCCGAGAGATTACTGGAAAGATGATGAATTTCGCCTGTTCTGTTGGATTGTAGGATTGTCTACACTGATTATTACGCTGAGTTTGACGTTTACGGAAGGAGTCAGGGACAGCCTTTTCGGAACGGTGTTCTACGGTGATTTTTGGACGTCTCTGCGTTTCGCGGCGTTTCAGGTCGTTTCCATTGTATCCACCACAGGATATGCTTCCAGCAATTACTGTGACTGGCCGTCGCTTACTTGTGCGGTTCTGTTTCTGCTGATGTTTGTCGGAGGATGCGGAGGATGTACTGCGGGCGGAATAAAATGTGTGCGACTGCTGCTGCTGGGCAAAATCAGCTATGCTGAAATAAAACGTTCTGTATATCCGCACATGGTTCCAAACGTGCAGTTAAATGGAGTTCATCTGGAGTCTGGTATTCAGCAGAAGGCCATTGCATTTTTTGCATTGTATATCAGTTCTTTTCTTGGGTTTGTTCTGATTTATCCATTGCTTTGTCCATCCATGAGTCTGGAAACGTCTATTGCGGTTTCTCTGACCAGTCTTAGCAATATCGGACCGGGATTCGGTCAGATTAGTCCGGCATATTCGTGTGCCTGGATTTCGGCTCCGGCAAAACTTGTCATGGCTTTTGAGATGATTCTGGGACGACTGGAATTGTATACTCTTCTTGTTGTGTTGAATCCCTTCTTCTGGAAAAAGTAATTGTCGTTGACGGACTTCCCCTGACTGTCAGGCTTTCTTGCAGGCGGAAAACATTCTTTTTTCATAGAGGAAGAAAAAGAAATGCGCTTTTTTTGGATATCTTGATTTGCCTTTCTGGCTAAAGGTTGTATATTAAATGTCATACAACGAAAATGAAACTTATTAAGATAAGGATGGGTTAAAATGTCTCTGACAAAACGTGAAATTGCAAAAGAAGTTGCCGTTCGCATCGGATCCACTCAGACAGACGCAGCCGCAGCCGTGCAGGCTATTCTGGATATCATGGCTCAGGAATTGGCCAATGGCGGTCATATTGAGCTGAGAGGATTTGGCGTTTTTGAAATCAAGACCCGTAAAGCCAGCGTTGGACGCAATCCGCGCAAGCCTGAAAATACCGTCAAGATTCCGGCTCGTAAAATTGTGAAATTCCGTGCAGGAAAAGAGCTTGCAGCTGTCCTTGAGAAAAATTCCTGATAGATAGAAAAAGAATGGTATGAAAGGAACTGTTTTTTTAAAAACAGTTCCTTTTTTTTGTACCTTCAAGAAGCTTTAAATGCAAGTCCCTTTGGGGACAAAGTAGACCGAGTTCTTGAAAATAGTAGGATATAATCCTGGCTTCGGGGGGAGGGGGCTCCCTTCTGAAGAAAGTTTTTTCCCCTTCTCATGCTCATCCATTTTTACCCATTTTCAACTCTTTTGGGACTTTGCAGATAAAGAGGAAAGACCGTTTGAGTGAGCAGTTATGCAAACTGGAATTCAAAAAATCCTGAAGATTCAAGACCGTCTGATTTTAATCGGCTTGTTCTGATTTCATGAGCTCCAGAGCTTTTTTCATAAAAGGATCCTCATGCAGCAGCCAGTCAGAATAATCTTCTGAACTGGAATTCCAATAATCAAAAAATTCCTCAGGATTAATTTCCACAGGCACTTCCACATTCCCATGAAATGTATCAGCCGCTGTTTTGCAGTCAGAGATATCGACAGCGGGTTCCACGGAAAAGATTAGTTTTGAATTTGGCAAAGCAATTTGGAGTGGAGTTATTCCTTTCCCGAGACTTTCCGAATTCTGGATACCTACTGAAATAAGCTGGTCGCATCTGTTTGCAATGGCAAGTAAGCTTCCGGTTGAGGAATAGATGTCCTGAACCAGAACATAGACAGGGCAGGAAAGGTTCAGAGAATCTTCATCCGGTGTGATTTCCAGTTTGTCCTTATCAATTAGAAAATATTGATTTCCAAGAAATGGAATCTATTTTCCGGCTTGTTCATAAACGGGGATTTCATCTGATGAATTTTGTTCTAATTCAGGGAAATATTTAGATAGAACTTGCCTGTTTCGTTTTGTATATTCTCTAGTTTCAGGTGAGTCTGGTATTGCCAGTTGATTTTCCACTGAAATTTTTCCTTTAACTAATTTTGCGAGAATTTTTTGCCAGACTCGGTCGCTGCCTCCTCCGTTGTAACGCACATCAAGGACAACGGCCTTTATTTCCTTCCCGGCTCCTGCTTTAAGTATTTCGCTTGTGTAAAAATCTATGTGCTTGGGATTCATTTCTGCAATACGCAAATAGAGAATTTTCTGTTCCGGCAGATACAGTACAATTTTCTCAGAAGCACACTATGGATTCAAATGCCATTGATATTGAACTGGATTGTCTGTCCGCAATATGACTTCCTTGCCTTCCTTTGTACGGAACTTGAATTCCTTGGGGTAGTTTTCTAAAAGAAGATAAAAATTATCCCTAACAGACGAAAATGCTGCGCCGAAAAATATTTTGTGTTTGAAGTCAAATCGGTTCAGTTTGTCTTGCAGAGCAGGAAGCAGTTTATCCGGAGATTGCCCGTCGATACTGATAAGTTCAGATCCGTAAGGCAATTCTATGTTTCCCTGAGTATGTCGGTATTGACTGTAATATTTGCCTTGATAATATTTTAAGCGGATTGGCTATCTTCGGGTTATGTCATGATATGCTTGATTTAAGAAATCTGAGCTATAAGTTCTATTCTATTCTTCTTCTGTTACAGCAAAAAGATCCTTTGCAAATGGAGCATCACGAAGCGTATATGGGATGGTGCTTACCCATAAATGATTGCCTTTGCATGCGGTCAAGGCATCTTCAAGCAACTCTGCAAAATCCAGCAGGGATTCATCCTCGGTAATTTGGGAGCGGTACTCTGCAAGTTTATCCCAGACATCGATTCCGAAAAGTTCCCGGTTAGCCTGTGCCAATGGAAAAGTATTGCGCAGTTTTTCTGTCATAAAATCGAAGTCCTCAAGCATCTGTTCTTTGGTGAGTTTTGGAAGAACCGCATCGGG
>CASERY010000033.1 GCA_949290385.1 uncultured bacterium
GGGGGGGCAGTTAGAATGAACAATACGGGGGACAGTATTATATTTTCAATCCTTAGAATCCGTCTGAGAAGTATGGCTATATCAATGCTCTTGCTGGAATTACCAATGTAAAAGTGATTTCCAGTCCCCAGGTTCTTGTGATCAGTCATAATGAAGCGGAAATCAGTGTGGGGGACAAAGTGCCGATTGTCAATTCTGAGATTACGAACACTGCATCCACCATCACAACAAGTGATGAATCCTCCACGAATTTGGTGCGCAATATTCAGTATCAGGATACTGGCATTATCCTGAAAGTGACGCCTCATGTAACCCGAGGAAACCGTATTACCATTGATATGGAACAGACTGTTTCCGAAGCGATTTCAAATACTACAAGCAGTATTGATTCTCCGGAAATACAGGAACGAAAGCTGGTTACGTCTATGTCAATCCGGGATGGCCAGACGATTATCTGTGGTGGCATCATCCGTGAGAAGCGCACAGACAATCTTGATTCTCTTCCCCTGATTGCACAGATTCCATTTTTACGCAGGCTCCTTGGGAATACGGACTATTCTGAGGAAAGAACCGAAATGATTATTCTGATTTCCGGAACGATTATCCAGGAGGAAACGGCACTGAGCGAGCTTTTGAAACGTTACCGGGAGTCTGTAAACACTCTGATGGAATTTGAAATGAAGAATAAACAGCAGGAAAAGTGAGGCTTCTTATGTCTTTTTTGTTTTCCGGCATTCCGGAGCATTTTGAGGATACATTGAAGGCTGTTCTGGAAAAACGATTTCCAGATTATGAGGTCCTGCTGAAAGACGGGATGAGTCCATCTGAAGCAGACCGTCTCCTTTGTGAACGGGGTGCAATTTCGGAAAATGACCTTTTGGAACTTTATGCAGAAACTTTACAAGTTGCTCTTCCTGAGGAAGATGATATTCTTCAGCCGGAAGTCCTGAATGGAGTCAGTGTGGATTATCTGGAGACGCACTGTGTGATTCCGCTGATGAATCCGGATGGCGACGGGGATGGAATGATTTTATATGTATGTGATCCTTATTTCCTGAAGCATCATGAAAAAGTTTTCCGGATCTTCTTTCAGACTGAAACATGTCGTTTTGAACTGATCCGACGAAGTGTAATTGAACGCATGATCCGGAAAATCTATCTGAATGCGGAAAATACCGTAAGAGGCATCGGAGAATCCAGGGATGATGAAGAGCAGCTGCGCCAGCTTGCTGCGGAAGCCCGGATTGTACGACTTGTAAACGAAGCCTTGTCGCAGGCCCTTGAACAGAATGCCAGCGACATTCATGTGGAACCTGAAGAGAACATGTTTGTGATTCGTTTCAGAATTGATGGGATTCTCCGGGATTATCTGACATTGCCTCTTCAGGATTATCCCGCAGTTGCCTCGCGCATTAAGCTCATTGGTGGACTGAATATTGCGGAGAGCCGTCTTCCTCAGGATGGACGCACAGAGTTCCGACTGGGCCGGAATGATATCGATATTCGGATCAGTACCATTCCCGTTATGAATGGAGAAAGCATTGTTCTGCGTCTTCTGCGGAAGGATGCCATGAAATTCGATCTGCGGGAACTGGGCATGGACGGCATGTTGCTGGAGCGGTTCCGCAAACTGATCCGCATTCCCAACGGCATTATTTTGGTAGTAGGGCCCACCGGCAGTGGAAAAACAACGACTCTTTACAGTGTGATGCAACATCTGAATGACCATAAAAGGAAGATTATTACCATTGAAGATCCAGTTGAATATCAATTGCGGGGCTTGAGCCAGATGCAGGTGAATCCGAAAATTGATCTGACTTTTGCCTCAGGGCTGCGCCATATAGTCCGTCAGGATCCGGATGTGATTCTTGTGGGGGAAATCCGTGATGCCGAGACGGCGGACATTGCTATTAATGCGGCTTTGACGGGACATTTGGTCCTGAGCACGCTTCACACAAATGATGCGGCCGGTGCGATTACCCGTCTATTGGATATGGGGATAGAGCCTTTTCTGGTATCTTCGGCTCTGTACGGGGTGCTTTCCCAGCGTCTTGTCCGGAAAATATGTCCAGTCTGCCGGGGGATTCCACCGGAAGGAGGAGGAAAATGCCGTGCTTGCGGGGGGGCAGGATTTAAAGGGCGTCTTGGTATTTATGAACTGCTGCTGGTGGACGAGAATATCCGGAATGCCGTTATGGCACGTGCTCCTGCATCCCGGCTGAACGAACTGGCACTTGCCGGGGGAATGATTCCCCTGCTGGAGGATGGAATGGCAAAAGTGAGGGCTGGAATTACAACTGAAGCAGAGGTTATGCGTCTGGCTTCCCAGCTGAAAGGGTCTTGAGAAGATGGAACGGATGCGCTTTCAGGCGATTGACCGGACAGGAAAAGCGGTCATTATGGAAATCTCTGCGAATGATGAGACGTCGGCAAAACGGCAGCTCCGCCGCATGGGATATACGCCTGTACGCAGTGTTGCTGCCAGAGAAGGTTTTTCCTTTGCAGGCCTGCTGAAAGGAGAACATCATTTCGATTTGTATCATTTTACATGCCGTCTGTCTCCGCTGTTGCTTGCGAACATCCCGCTGGAAAAAGCATTGGCTGTGATTGAAGAAGGGGTGAAAAAGCCGAAGGAACGTGAAGTGATTCTTTATTTGCGTCAGGGGTTGCATGAAGGGAAAAGTTTTTCCGCATTGACCAGAGAGAGGAAGGAATGGTTTTCGCCGCTGTATTCAAGCTTAGTGGAAAGCGGAGAGCAGTCCGGGAATCTGGCTGGAGTTATGATGGAACTGAAACGGTTTCTTAAGGAGAGTAAAGACTTTAAAGATTTTGTCATTACCTGTTCGATTTATCCTGCGATTGTTGTTTCGGTCACGCTGGGCGTAATTTTTCTGCTTTTTACGGTGTTTATACCAAGATTTGCCTAGATTTTCAAAGATCTTGGACGGAAACTGCCATTTCTGACCGGAGTGATGCTGGATATTGGTACTTTTATGCGGTCTACATGGTTTTTGTGGATTCTTCTGATTGCGGGGATGATTTTATTTGTCAAGTATGGGAAAAGGGTCCCTGTAATCCGGAGTTTTTTTGACAGGGTTAAGTTAAAAGTGCCGTTGGCGGGAGGTATCATTCAGTCTATTCAGATTTCTCGCTTTGTCAGGACGCTTTCAATTATGGTTTCTTCAAATGTGCCGATTCTGGATGCTGTGCGGATTTCATCGAAGGTGATTGAAAACTCTGTCATCTTCAATTCATTGAATGACATCGGAAAGAGACTGCGTTCCGGGGCAGCTTTGTCGGAAATTCTTGGAAATAATATTTATATGCCGGAAGGGTCTGCGGCCATGCTGAGAATCGCCGAGGAATCCGGAGAGATTGGAGAAATGCTGCGCAGGATTGCTGATGAAAGTGAAGAGACAACTCGTCTTCGTGTAAAACATCTTCTGGCACTGCTGGAACCTGCTGTGATTCTGATTCTTGCGGCGGTGGTTCTGCTGGTTGTGCTGGCTATTTTTCTGGCGATTATGGAAATGAATGCAATTCAGTAAAATCATATAAAACATCATAACATGTTACATCAAAGGGGATTTAAAATGAAATATCCTGAAAGAAAAAATTTTACATTGATTGAAATGGTTGTTGTTATTGTTATTATTGCGATTCTTGCCGGGATTGCAACGCCTCTTTATTTCAACCATGTGAAGACTGCCAGAATCAATGCGGCAAAGATGCAGATTGAAATTTTTGATCAGGCGGTAACGACTTACCGGATTGACATGAAGAAAATGCCGGATTCTCTGGAAGATCTTGTGAAAAATCCTTCGGGCGGGAAGAAGTGGAAAGGTCCTTACATCAAGGGCGGACTTATTCCGCTGGATCCGTGGGATAATGACTATGTTTTCAAGAAACCGGGAGATCATGGTGATTTTGACATTATCAGCTATGGTGCAGACGGCATGCCTGGGGGAGAGGATGAGAATGCGGACATCGGAAACTGGAATGAAAAAAGTGAATAAATCGGTATGAAGGATGCGGCAGACAAATCTTATCATGTAGAAAAAAGCTGTAAGAATTTTCACTTTAATCGAAATGGTTGCCGTAATTGCGATATTTACGGTAATTCTGGGAGTGTCTGCCTTGTCTGTCGGGAGAATTTTTGCAGATCCGTCGGCGGAGGAGACTGCGGGGGAACTGCGTTCCTTGATGACTTCATGGCGTTAGAGGGCGGTGGTTCAGGGAAAGACTTTGTCCGTTTTTTATGTGGAAGAGGAGGGCGTGATTTCATGCGATGGGGAGGGAATGGTTTTGCCGGAGAATATCAGACTGGAGCTTGATCCGGATGGAAGAGGCAGGGAGGAGGCTGTGGAAATATTTCGTTTTCGTCCGGATGGCACAGCGTCACCGGGGCATGTTGGAGTAAGAGATTTTTCGGATGAAGAATCTCTTACAATACTGTTGTCCGTTTCCCCGTTGACGGGATCAGTGGATGTCAGGATTCCGGAGGAACAGGAAAAATGAAAATGAAGGAGAGTAAAAGAAAGAGTCTGATATTTTTTACACTTCTGGAAGTGGTCATAGCACTGAGCATTCTGTCTCTTGGGATTTCCGGGATTTTGTATTATATGTCGTCGTCTCTGGACCGGAGCGAAAAGAACATGGAGACAGTTGACTGGAATCACGATCTGATACAGGCGGCCGAGTATCTGCTGCTCTGCGGACCGGAAGCGGATCTGGATGAATCATGGCTCTCGGGAGAGAATAGAATTGTTTATGAGTATTTGCCGTATCAGGATGAAGAAACAGAGAGAACTGGATTATCTGCTGAACCTGTTGGATTGCATCTGGAGACCTTGAAAATTACACTTTATGAGGAAGATGGCTTTGAAGCGGATTCTCTGTCCGTTGAGACATTCTGTGAGGATAATACACGCTATGCCGGCGGAAAATAAAAAAATCTTTTGTTTTACACTGCTTGAGGTGGTGCTTGCGGTTTCCATTTTTGCCATGATTTCAGCCATGGTTGGAGGCGTGCTTTTTTCGGTGGAACGTTCCTACCGGTCTATTCGAGCTCAAAATGAAATGCTTGAACTGAAAATGCGTTTAGAATCTTTTGCAGACAGTACCTTGCGCAATGCAGTGCCGTTCTGCTGGACGGATACGGAACATTTGACAAAGAGACAGATTTTTCTGGGAGAGGAAAGACGTTTAATTTTTGCCTATCTGCATCCTGCATTCGGTGGAAAAGAGACTGGCCTGCGCTTTGTGGAGTTGAGTTTATCATCTGATTGTGAACTTGTTGCGAGATATCGTTCTGAGCCGCTGCTTTACTGGGATGAGTCGGATTTTGAATTTTCAGAAAGTGAGGTACTGGCTTCGGGGGTTCAGAATCTTCATTTTTGCTATGCTGACAAAGAATCTGGCGAAATTGTCTGGACCAGTGAGTGGGACCGGGAGCTGGATGACCGGATTCCACTGGGAATCGGCATGTCGGTTGAATTGAATGACGGCACTGTGCTGAAATATCTTCGGAGGACGGCAGGCAGTTCTTTTCTGTCGAGCTATGGAAAACGCGATGAAAAAAAACTTTGATACACTGGTTTGTCTGAAAAAGAATCAGGATGCCGGATTTGCTCTGGTGAGCACCCTTCTGATTCTTGCCTTGCTGGGAACGCTGACGATGTCTGCTGTAACGTTAATCCGCTATTCCAATGCGCAGATATCGGTTTCATCGGAGCTTTCCCGGAGTCATTATGCTGCTGAAGGTGCTGTAAATCGTGCAATTATGGCATTGTACCGTGATATTCGGCTGTATCCGGATCGGAAACTGGGACAGACGGATTATTTTATGATGGATTCGGAACGCTATCTGGCAGATGCTGTTATCCATTCGTTTGACGTGAATGACCGGAGAGTACGAATCCGGATTACGGATGCAAATTCAGGAATAGACGTATCCTCATATTCTCCGGAATAGAGTCTGCGGGAGGCTTTCCGTGAAATTCTTGGCAATGAAGCATCAGAACAGGAGGCGTTTGAATATTTTCTGACGAAAGTAACCGATTACATTGATTCTGATGATTTGCTGGGTGGTCCCGGAGGCATGGAGGCATCCCATTATCGTATGGAGGAGATTCCGGTTCTTCCGAGAAATGGAGCCTTGCAGTTCAGGGAGGAGCTTGCAGGCATTCCTGGAGCGGGGGATTATTTGCATCCGGATGAGGATGGTCTTCTCTCAATGATTCGTGTGATTCCTCCGGAGAAATTGAGGAAAACAGCCGGACGCATGAATCTGTATGCAACTCCGCTGCCGCTGATATATGCGGGAGCGAGAATGAATGAGTCGGAAATAGAGGAATTCAAGGACGCCTTTAGACTTTGGCAGCTTGAGAGAAAACGCTTGTCCGATACACTTGATCCAGCACTTTACAGCCGTCTGACGGGCGCCTTTTCGATGCATGAGACTGGAATTTATACGATTACAGCGGATTCATCGCTTGTGGACATACCGGGGAGAAAGCTGAGTGTCACCCTGAGAATTGACAACATTGCGCCTGTGCTGGAATTTTATCAGTACAGAGAGTATTAATTGTCCTGGAACTCATTCATTTCAAGGATTGTGGGATGACGGTATTTTCCAAAAATTGATTTTGTGTACTGGGAATAGAAGAGTTC
>CASERY010000034.1 GCA_949290385.1 uncultured bacterium
AATGTTCTTTTTTCCAAACAAGCGCATTCTGGATTAAAGCAAGTTCACGGGCATTGGCATATCCCGGCACAGAAACACAGCGTCTTAAGTCATCGCCATTTTTGAATTTCGGCTGAAGCATCAGGTTTTTAACAGCCGCACCGGAAGCACGGCGAATAATCGTATGAGGATGAAAAACTTTTAAAAGACAAACTTTTATATCATCTTCCGGATCGTATTCGCTGTCTTTTTCCGGATTGCTGTATTCCCACAAATCTCCTTTATTTCCTTCCGGATTCTATTCCTTCTGATAAAAAGGCAGAGTCAGACAAGCGTATGCCAGTGAAAGACTGTCTCTGTAAAGCCCTTTCCGCAGACGCTCACAACGCAAGGCAAAAAGTTCCCGTGCATACACTCCTTCTTCTGTATCATAATTCTCCTCCAGGAAAGGCAGAAAATACTGGAGAAAGCCATATTCATGAAAAACATTCAGAATTGCATCCCCATACGGATTTTTCAGGATCTTCTCAAGCTCCAGCGTCATTCTGGCAAAAGAGGCATGCACAATAAGGGGCATGCACTTTCGAAGAGCCGCCTCCGTAGCGGGTTCGAAATCAAAGCCGTACTGACCGCGAAGTTTCAGCGCGCGAAGAATGCGCACAGGATCTTCTTCAAAACGTAGAGTCGCATTCCCAATAATGCGAATTCTGTGCTCCTGAATATCCCGGATTCCAAATCCGGTATAATCAAAAAGCTCTTCATGAACGGGATCATAGAAAATGGCATTGACCGTAAAATCTCTGCGAAAAGCGTCATCATACGACGATCCGAATTCATTATCCCGGAAGATCATATTTTCCGGTGCATTGACACAGCGTCCCGGACGCCCTTCCATCTGGAGTTCGTGATTCGGACAACGCCGGAAGGTACTGATTTCAATAATCTCGTCGCCGCAATATAAATGCACCAAACGAAATCTGCGACCGATAATCATGCAGCGTCTGTCCCGGAACACTTTCCGGATCTGCTCCGGCGTGGCCGAAGTGGATAAATCGTAATCCTTCGGCTGACGGTCCATCAGGAAATCCCGGACTGCCCCGCCAACGATATACGCCTCATACCCGGCCTTTTGAAGAGACTGGATAATTTCTGTAATATAAGGCGCTATTCGCTGACTAAGTTGCTGAGGCGCTTTCTGCATATGCCCTTTTTCCCGGGCCCTTTTTCTGGCAGATTCAAAGGCTTCCGCCGGATTTTCAGGCCCCGCTTTTCTTCCGGACTTCTTCTCGTTCCGGACAGCTTCCAGTTTTCTGCGCCTGTAAGCTTTCAGCTTACGGATTCTTCTACGATTTTTTTCAGACCGCAGAATGACTCTTTCAATAAATTTACGAATTCTCTGTTGAATCATAACACTTTTCTAACACACAGGCCCCTGAATTACTGAGCGGAATAGGGTTTTTGAATAATTGTATCCACTTCATCCAATGATTCATCCCGGTGCGGATAATCAGCATTATAATGCAGGCCGCGACTCTCCTTGCGGCTCATGGCAGAATCAATGATCAGCTGAGCCACCGTGGCCATATTCCGGAGTTCAATCAGATCTTTGGTCAAATGGAAATCCCAGTAGTATTTTTCAATTTCGCGCTGAATCATCATGATCCGGTGCTTTGCACGCTCAAGTCTCTTGTCCGTACGGTAAATGCCAACATAATCCCACATGAAACGGCGGATTTCTTCCCAGTTATGAGTAATGACGACCTGTTCATCAGAGTTAGTCGCTTCGCCGCTTGTCCACAAAGGCACCTTTCTCCTGCCGTCCATGCTGGCTTTGATTTCATCCAGATGTTCCGCAATATGCGAAGCTGCATTGTCCGGCACAACCAGAGCTTCCAGAAGACTGTTGGATGCAAGACGGTTTGCTCCATGAAGTCCGGTGCAGGCCGTTTCCCCTACAGCATAAAGTCCATGGATTCCTGCATATCCATTGAGATCCGTTTTGATGCCGCCGCAGCTGAAGTGAGCCGCAGGAACAACAGGGATAGGATCCTTTGCCATATTGATGCCGGCCTCCAGACATTTTGCAAAAATATTCGGGAAACGCTTACGCAGAAATTCTTCGTCTCTGTGGCGCATATCCAGATAAACACAGGGCTGGCCGCTGCGTTTCAATTCATTGTCAATGGCTCTTGCAACCACATCACGGGGGGCCAGACTCTTCATTTCATGATAATTCTGCATGAACTCTTCCAGTTCCCCCTTTGCGTTCATCACCTTGAGAACGCCGCCCTCTCCGCGGAGTGCTTCACTGATCAGGAAGGATTTGACTTTCGGATGATACAGAATCGTCGGATGGAACTGGTAAAATTCCATATTGGCAATTTTGGCGAAAGCACGATATCCCAGCGCCACACCGGCGCCGCAGGCAACATCCGGATTGCTGGTATAAAGATATACTTTCCCGCATCCACCCGTTGCAATAGTAGTTGTGTAGGAAGTAAAGGTTCGGACCTGATTTTCCTCGGCATCAAAGACATAGGCTCCCAGACACTGATTGTCTCCCATCCATCCAAGTCTCCATGTGCAGATCAGGTCAATGGCTACATGGTTTTCAAAAACAGTAATTCTTGGATTGGCTCTGCAGGCCGCAACCAGGGACCGCTCCACTTCAGCTCCAGTAATATCGCCGGCATGAAGGATTCTGCGTTTCTTGTGTCCGCCTTCACGGCCCAGGTCGAACTCGCCTTTTTCAGCACTATCGTATCCCATTTCCTCCCGAGTTGTGAAATGGGTCCCGATATCAATCAACCATTTGATTCTTTCAGGGCCTTTGCGGATAATCCCCATGACCACATCCGGATGGCAGAGATGATCGCCAGCAGCAAGTGTATCCGCCAGATGCTCTTCAAAGGTATCCCCGGGATCTGTCACGCAGGCGATTCCTCCCTGTGCCTGGCGGCTGTTGCAGTCATCAATAGCGCCTTTGGTAACAACAGCAATTTTTCCAGATGTCTTTTCTGCCAGCATTAAAGCTGTAGTCAAGCCCGCAAGTCCGCTGCCGATAACCAAATGGTCGAAGAAAAAGTTTTTTTCTGCATTCATATTACACACCTGTTCTCTTTACGGGGTTTTATTCCGTGAAATATGATGTAAAGTACACCGGAAACAGGTATTTTTCCATAGAAATTTAAAAATAAGTCCCGGAATCCTACCGGACAGCCCCGCACAACGCGTATTTTTCTAGTTATTCAAAGCATGAAAGGCCGAATTATTCCTATGACATTCTTTTCTGCATTCATTTCTCCGATTCTTTTTCCGGAACGGCATCCGGCAGTCATGGCTTACAGCTGTTCCTGGAAGGGATTGATTACAGAACTGCTTATTCTGGCAGGTTCCGGTCTGATAACATCGCTGGCATTTCCTGGAATCAATCAGGACTGGATTGCATGGTGGGCCGTGGTGCCGCTGATTATTCTTTGTACGGGAAAAAGTACGTTTCGCGCTTTCCTGTACGGTTTTGTCTGGGGATATTTCTGGAATCTTTCCGGCTGCTTTTTCCTTCGGGAAATTATGATCTGGGCTCCTTTTGCCTTCGGAGCAGTTCTCGGAGTCTTTTCCGGATTCTGGGCCATGCTGATTCCTTCCGTATTCAGGCATACCCTCCTTCCACTGGAAATCCGGCTTGCTTCCTGCGTAGTAAGAGAAGGATTTTTCAAACACAGCTTATGCGGAGAACTTGTCTAGGCCGTCACTCTGAGCGCCTGGTGGGTCTGTGTGGACTGGATCCGTTCCTGGATCTTCACCGGGTTCCCATGGGGGCTTTTTCCTTCAAGCCAGTGGCAGCATCCGCTGCTGTTTCAGATCTGTGAATATACAGGGATTTACGGTCTCGACTTCCTGTTGATTTTTGCAAATTTTGCAACTTTCTTCCTTCTTTTTGAAATACGGAACACTGCAGGATCCAAGAAAATCAGGATTTCTCCGGTTCCTGTGGTTTTCCTGCTGCTCCTGCTGCTGAATATCCTTGCCGGGACCTATTTGATGGAACGTCAGAAAGAAAAAAATCTGAAAGAACCACACACGATTTTCCATGCGGGAATCGTCCAACCTCATCTGTCCCAGAGACGCATGGCCAGCAATCCGGAATTTCTGGAAGCGCTTCAGGTTTGTTCGGATCTGACCAGCGATCTTCTCCAGCCGGACAGCCCCATCAAGCCTCAGGCTGTCATCTGGCCGGAATCCTAGGTCCCGACAATCTACTACGGGAATTCCCCTGAGGGACGGATGTATCGGGATACCGTCCGGAAATTTCTCAGAGAAAGCGGCCTGCCTTTCCTGATCGGGACCTTAACCTATGAAGTCGGAATAAATCCGAAAGATGTCGCTCTTTATAATTCCGCCCTGCTTCTGGATGATCAAGCCTCCGCTTCAAATTCATATTTCTATGATCAAAGAGACCTTTATTCCAAAGTCCATCTGGTTCCCTTTGGCGAATACATTCCATTGAATGACAGATTTCCTCAGATTGGACAAATGGTTGGCATGGGCCGGAACCTGACACCCGGGAAAAGTTTCAGGCCCTTGGAAATCGTTCCCGGAGTTCGTGCGGGTGCTGTTATCTGCTATGAAGATGTATTCCCGTATGTTTCACGGGAGCTTGCTCGCAATGGTGCAAATCTTCTGGTAGTCATAACAAACGACGCATGGTATCCACTCAGCGATGAACCCCAACAGCATTATGTGAATTCCATTTTCAGGACTGTTGAAACCCGTCTGCCGATGATCCGCTGCGGCAATTCAGATTATTCTGTGCTCATTGATTCAACGGGAAAAACCGTGGATTCCGCATCCTTTATCATGAATGGAAACGAAAAAATTCTGACTCCAGAAAAAAAGCAGGCATGCTCAACCGTTTTTCAAGTACCTGTGCCTTCTGCCTATGCCCCTACTTTCTATGTTCGTTACGGAGATCTGTTCGTTCTGTTCTGCTGGATCCTGTTTTTCTGCGGATTCTTTTTTTCCTGTTATCAATGTTTCCTGTATCGAAAAACGCTTCAGGCTCCTTTTCAGGAAAAGTTGGAGGACAACACTCCTCTGCAATAATTTCCGACCATGCCTCATTTCAATACAGCAGGCGATAAAAAAGGAAAACCAAGCAGACATCAGACAATGTTCTCCGACTTCAGAAACTCGTCATTAAAACAGCGCTGGAACATATTCCCAGGAGGGGGTTGGGTTCAGGAGGGACAGACAGACTGCAAGATTTGCCATTGAAACGACAGGATGCGCTGCAAAGTCCTGCTGGACTGCTTGAATGCATACCTCCAAGATTTGACACTGAAGCGACGGGACATCCCTTTCCTAGGAAAAGTACAGCCATTTGCCGGGACAGAATCGGCAATTCCGCCGTGGAATCAGGAATAAAACCATAGACGTTCCTGCAGAAGCTGTTGCTCCACAGTTCTACTCAAAAGAAAAATTTCCCTTTTAGCGTGAAATCACAAAAATACATGTGGATGCAAAGAGATTCGGACAAAATTTAGCAAACTGCGGCAAATAATCTCCTCTGGACGTCAAAGGAATTTCGCGCAGAATCTTAATATCCTTCTTTCTGCACAAATCGCGGAAATCGCAAATAGTGGCAGGATGAATCGTCTGGGTATCATACCACGGCCTTGGCAAATGTCGTGTTACCGGCATATTTCCGAGCATCAGCTGAATTCTGGAATTGATATGACCGAAATTCATAAAGCTCACAATTCCCTTCTTTCCGATGCGGAGCATTTCTCCCAGCACCAGATCCGGACGCCTTACTGCCTGGATTGTACGGCTCAATATCACAAAATCATATGTATTGTCAGAAAAAGCCACCAAGTCATCATCCAGACTGGAATGAATGCACGGCACTCCCCGTTCAACGCATTGAAGCAGCTTCTGCTGATCCCTCTCCACACCTGTCACTTTTGCGTGTTTTGAAACCTTCAATGCCTTTAAAAGTCTTCCGGACCCACATCCCAGATCCAGCACTCTGGCATTCTCGGGAATCATGGACTGGATAATCGCCAGGTCTTTGCGTTGAAAAAGAATTTCGTTGAGTTCCTCGTCTGATTTCATGCTTTCACCTCCACATACCGGTTGGTCAGAAAACTGGTAATCAAGGACCCCAGAGTTTCCGTTTCCAGAAGAAAAGCATCATGTCCATAACTGGACTCAATGTTGCAGTATGTTGTATCAATGCCGCATTTCAGCAGAGCCTTCACCAGTTCCTGCGACTGATAAGCCGGAAACAGCCAGTCACTGCTGAATGAAATAACCATGAACGGCATATGAATATTGGCAAAAGTCTGAGAAAGATCCCCATGGGCCGTATCTGAAATATCGAAATAATCCAGTGCCCGGGTAATATAAAGATAGGAATCCGCGTCAAAACGTTCCACAAAACGCGTTCCCTGGTATTCCAGATAACTTTCCACTTGAAAGTCCTTGTCAAACTCAAAGGAATAATCTGTGGAATCCTGGAGATGCCGTCCGAATTTCTTCCGCATGGACTCATCGCTCAGATACGTAATATGGGCAAGCATACGTGCAATTGCAAGACCTCTCATTGGCTGCTGCTCATAATTGCCGTTCATCCAGGTTGGATCTCCCATAATAGCTTCACGACCGACCCAGTTGAAAGCAATAGACTGTGGAGATACCCGGGATGTCGTGGCAATTGCAATAATGGAATTGACCGAATCCGGATATGAAATCGCCCATTGCAGAGCCAGCATTCCTCCCATGGATCCTCCGGCCACACACAGCCATTTCCGTATACCCAAATGATCCGTCAGGCGTTTCTGTGCCCGTACCATATCAGCAATGGTAATCACCGGGAAATCCATGTTATAGCGTCTTCCGGTATCCGGATTAATGGAGCGCGGTCCAGTGGATCCTGAGCATCCTCCGATAATATTGCTGCATACAATGAAATAACGGTTTGTATCAAAAGCCTTTCCCGGGCCGACCATAGCCTCCCACCATCCTGGTTTTTTATCCTCAGGCGTATGGTATCCGGCCAGATGGGCATCGCCGGTAAGGGCATGCTCCACCAGAATGGCATTGTCTCCATTTTCAGAAAGAGTACCGTATGTTTCATAGCGGATTGTCACGTTTTTCAAACGTTTTCCGCAGTCCAGGTGTAGAGCATCCTCTTCAGTGCTGCCGAACTGAAAATCACAGGGCCTGACAATTCCGACAGAATTCTAATTATCCTCAGGCTGAATCATATCCGGTAAAACTCCTTCCTGTGCACGCCGGCTTCCTTTCGGAGACAGCTGAAAAACCTCTGCAAAGAGCTTTTCAGCACCTTTCCTTATCCCTGCGTTGAAACATTTTAATAAGACAGAAAAAAGGCAGCGCACAATCTTGGGATTCTGCAGCTGCCCCATGTTTCAAAAAAGAGAAACAACAAAAACTCAATCCAGAGAACGTCCGCTGATTGCTTTCAGCG
Organism: uncultured bacterium; assembly: GCA_949290385.1. Lineage (GTDB taxonomy): Bacteria > Verrucomicrobiota > Lentisphaeria > Victivallales > UBA1829 > CASERY01. The sequence continues at coordinate 7,472 of CASERY010000034.1, forward strand.
CGCTCAAATATTTGTCACGAGTCTTAAATACAACATCATCAGGAAGAGCCGGAGCCGGTGGTGTCTTATCCCAGTCCAAACTTTCAAGATAGTCCCGCACAAACTGTTTGTCAAGGCTTGGCGGATTGCTTCCCACGACATATTCATCTTTCGGCCAGAAACGGCTGGAATCCGGTGTGAGGACCTCATCAATCAGGATAATCTCTCCATCGATTTCGCCGAATTCAAACTTTGTATCTGCAAGAATAATTCCGCATTTCTCTGCATGCTTGGTAGCGTCTTTATAAATTCTAAGAGAGAAATCGGCAAGGTTCTGAGCTTTTTCTTCACCGACGATTTTCTGGGCTTCTTCGAAAGTCACATTTTCGTCATGCCCCTCTTCCGCCTTTGTAGAAGGTGTGAACAGGGCCTTATCAAGTTTTTCAGCCTGACGGTATCCGCTTCTGAGCTTATAGCCGCCAACGGATCCGCTTTTCTGATATTCCTTCCAGCCGCTGCCTGCCAAATAACCGCGGACAATGCATTCCAGCGGAATGGTTTTTGCCTTGCGGACAATCATGGATCTGCCTGCGAGATCTTTTTCATAAGGCTTCAGAATCTGCGGGAAGTCCGAAACATCTGCGCAGAGGAGATGGTTCGGAGCCCAGGAGATATAGTCAAACCAGAAAAGAGACATTGAAGTAAGTACACGTCCCTTGTCCGGAATTCCGTTCGGCATCACACAGTCGAATGCACTGATTCGGTCGGTGGCCACAAAAAGAAGACTGTCTCCCAGGTCATAAATATCGCGGACTTTTCCGTGATGAACCGGTAAACCCGGAATTTCAGTCTCCAGCAATGCCCCATTGGAGTCGTATTTCATAGTGTTCAGCACTTCCCTGAGTTCAGTTTGCCTTACGCAATAGAAAGAATTCTGATTTTGGTCAGTTCCTGTCTGTGACCTTTGCGTTTGCGGCAGCCTTTGCGGCGTTTCATTTTAAAAGCGATCAGCTTGGGTCCACGGAACTGTTCCACGATTTCGGCTTCCACTTTTGCGCCTTCCACGAGGGGAGTACCGACTTTCAGATCAGCCCCTTCGCCAATGGCAAGCACCTTATCAAAAACCACCTTGGTTCCGGCTTCACCTTCAAGATGCTCAACGGAAAAGACATCCTTTTCCTGAACCTTAAACTGTTTGCCGCCAGTTGTAATCACTGCGTACATGTGCAAACTCCTTAGATTACGTTAATATCAAAAAAATTTCTTTTGTTTCGACGGGTGAATCTCCATAATATAGCGGCATTTTGTCGTTGTGCAAACGGAATTCTTTTTTTTTCCACAAATTCTTCTCTGTCGTCTGGATGAGAAACTTCCTGATTCCATGCTGACTGACCGTTCCAATCCATTCGGGAAGCGGAATCTGCCATACCCAAATTACCGCTGGACTTCATCCGGAAGATCTGTAACATATCAGCAATGTTATACAGATTTTTATCCTTTCTATTTTTGCAGAGAAACGGGAAATTTTGCTGAATATTATGAACCCACTTGCTTTGGGGAAATACCTCCCTCTTGATCACTTGAAGATATAAACTTGCTGCCGATACATACAACGGATCAGCCGAAACCCAAGTAAAGGCCGCTTGTGAAAACAGCTGTAAAATATCAGCTTTCAGGCATCGGCAATCCGTTGCGACAGGTTAGAGAAATCGTTCTGGAGACAGATGTATCTTTCTTTCCGAACTCCAGCAGACCCGTTATTCCTTGACAAATTTTACCTACCGGGAAGCAGCTGTATATTTCTTTCCGACCCACGAATCATTCACTAATCTGTTTCGGTCCAGATGATACCGGAAACAGCCGTATCTTTCTTTCCGGACAGGCAGAAGAGAAAAGGAAATGGATCGCTCCGCTTTTTGCTTCCGAATTATTCTTTCTCTGGAAAAAGATCCTGAAGTTAAAGCCCTTTGGTTTCATCCGGAGGCAGCGCAATGGATTCCTTTTGATGATCCCACGGATCCCCGAGATTTTCCGCATCAATAAACATGTTTCTAAGTTCCATTTTCCATTCCAGGGTCCCCCATCCGTCCTTTCCATCCAGTTGGCCCAGAACACTTACATCCAGAGCACGTTTTGAAGAAAACGGCCAGATAAAATTGATCTTGCCAAACTTTCTTCCATAGTAACGCACGTAAACTCTAGGGTTGTTGTTATGCAGGAATTCACTTTCTTCCGGAAGGAGCTTTAATTTGGGTTCAGCACGCAATGCCACATTTTTTGCGTGAAAAATCCATCGCTCCATTTCCTGATCTGTCAGGCGATCTTCTTCAGAGGCCTCATAGCGGGGGTCCAGTTCAGGTCTTTCATATCCCCGAGACCCAGAAGTACACCCGGGAACTGCAGAAAGAACACCCTACAGGAAAATAACCCAGGCAAAAATGATTGCATTTTTCATTCAAGAACTCTTTCCGATTAATTCTATAAACTGTTGTATTGCAATATAGCATTTTTTACAGGGATTTCCAGAAATCTGGTCCGCAGGAAGAATGTTTTTTCAAAAACCGGCACAAGGCTTCCCTGACACTTATTCCGGTTTCCTGAAAACCACATGCCGGATTCTGTCTGCATTCCCGAAGGACAGGATACCGTCCTCCGCCTCCGGCTGCCGCGTAGGATGAAACAGCAAATTTCATCCGCCCATTCTTTCCCGGCCTGAACATCTCAAATGAAAGAGGCTCTCCACCGGCGAACAACTGGTAGGAAGACTTGTTTAAAGCTTTCTGTTCCTGAATTAAACGCTCAAATTCTTCCCTGGAAAGTTCCAGGATGCAGATTGTGTTATCATATGGGAACCATTCAAAAACAGTTCGTTCAGTAACACTTCCCCGTCCATAGACACGATCCGGCTGAGGGAACAAAACCTGTGCGGTGTCTGGTACAGCCTCAAAAACTGCAGCCGTCAGAAGTCTTGCAAGCCGGACCCGTTCCTCTAAACGTGCCAATTCCAAACGATCCGAGTTTACACCGTTTTCTTTCCAGGATGCAAAAAGGGTTTCTGTTTCAGGATCTTCCGGTTCCTTTGATATATCCTTTAATTCTGAACGTATCTGCATTTCCCCATCCGGCATTCGAGAAACACTCACACAGGCAAGCCCCTCCGCATGAGCAGGAGCCTGAACAAACCACACGGATGGATAAAAACGGCATCCGGCCTCCTCTATATGCGAATGTGCGCCCAAAATCAGATCAATTTGAGGGAAACGGGAAGCTATAGAGTAAAGAGAGCGCTCATTTTTTCCCACATCCAGCGATTCATGCAGTCTGGAAGGCGTAAATTTTCCCAAATGTACCGCAAGAATAATGAGATCCGGCCGTGATGCCATAACATCTCCCATCAAAGAATCCAGTGCAGGAATCAAGAGAGATGCCTGCCATCCATTGAGCTGCGCCGGAGTCAGCCATTGATCCAGATAGGGTGCCGTACAGCCGATAACAGCAATCCGCATGCCATTTTTCCTGAAAAGTTTCCACCCCGGCCAAACCGCCTGTCCTCGGGAATCCTTCAAGTTTGCTGCCAGTACTGTTCCTGCATAGGAACGGGTCAGGCATCTGTACGATTCTGTGGAAACATCAAAATCATGATTCCCGGGAATGACCGCATCCCATTGCATTTGATTCAGGAAATCCATCATCACTTTCGGCGATCCCTGAGAAGCTTCAAAACTTCCAGAAAGCAGGTCTCCGCAATCCAGCAGCAGGATATCCCGACCTTCACGAAGTTCTTCTGAACGGATACGACGGATTGCCGAAGCAAGCTTTATCAGAGAAGCGTCTTCTTTCCCTTCCTCGGAAAATACAGTTCCATGCAGGTCCTAGGTACATAGAATTTTAATAAGAATCTTTTCCCGTTCCTGAACGGGTTCTCTCCGGGAAGAGTCTCTGCAGGATGATGCGACCGCAAAAAGAATCACAAGCAGCAGTAGCTGAATCAGAATCCGGAAAGGATGCTGCTACAGTCTTTTTCTGGAGAAAATCTTGAAATTTCTATAAAAATTCATTGATCCTGTCTCTATCTCATTCACACAAATGCCAGATGTTTTTAATTCAATCCTTTTTTTGCCCTTCATTCATTTTACCGGCTCCTTTTGTGCCAATCCCTCAACCCATCCTCACAAACACATATTTTTTGCAACTCTTAATACATACAACGTTCTATCTTTTTCTTCAAACAGGAAAAATCTGCAAAGAGAAAAGATCTAATTTTTTTTCGCATTTTTTATTCAACAAAAAAATCCGGATGGAATCAGCAATATCCATCCGGACCATTTTTATTCTAAAAGAGAGGAAATTACCGTAAAATCTGTTTTTTCCTCTGAGGTGCAAGATGCTTATTCACTGAAGAGCTGTTTCTTCAGAAACTCTGAACGCATATGAGCCACTTTATATTTGAACTCATTCCACTCCGGGACGTATTCATCAAAGTATTTCTCCGCTTCCTCCGGACTGATTTTGCTTGAAATCAGC
>CASERY010000035.1 GCA_949290385.1 uncultured bacterium
CAACACTTTCCAGATTACAGGAGGCATTGCCGACATCCACACGAATGCCCCCTTGACCAGTCAGGAGGAAAGCCAGTACCTGGCTGCTCTGAACGGTTTTGTTTCCCAAGGTCTCGAGCTCCAATGCTCCACCGATGGAAATACCTGGCTGGACTATGCGGATATTTCTAACTTCTCTGAACTTCAGTGGTTCCGGATGCGTATTAAAGGTTCGAATTCTGAGTTCAGTGATAAAATTCCGATTATCCGCGGACTGGACGGCACACTGGGCTCTATCGGCCCTGCCGGAGAGGATGGAAAATCCGTCTATTTCTACATCGGCTATGCCTCCGACTCTGCCGGAACAAACTTTTCCACAACACCTTCAGATTCTCTGAAATATATTGCTTTCCTTGTATCTGATACACAAAAAACAAATCTCACAGCCGCCGATTTTGCTTCCGCAAACTGGGTAAAATATATCGGCAATGACGGAGATTCCACAGTCGGAGTACTCTCAGTCAATGGCGAAACTGGCACCGTGACATTAGACGCAGCCGGTATCGGCGCAGACGCGGCCGGAACCGCGGAAACCGCCGTTTCCAACCACAATTCCTCCGCAGATGCCCATACGACCCTTTTCGCCGCGAAACTTGATGTTCCATCCGGCGGAACAACCGGCCAGTTCCTGGCAAAAACCGCAGACGGCACTGAATGGAAAACCGTTGAAATCGATGGTATTAATACAACTTTTGGTCGTGCGCTCTTTGCCAATCCGGTCTATTCCGATACCGAGGAATACTGCCTGCTGGATGATGTAAATACAGAAATACAGACTGAATTTGTCTACAATGCCTCCACACTGAAACTTGTTGTGGCAAGCGCAGATACCTCTGTAACAGGCAATATAATCATCACCGCCGGCGGACAGACATTCACCGTTCCGACAGCCAATTCGAAGACGCTTGTTTCTCTCGCTTTCACAACACCCTACACCGGTGTACTGACCCTTGAGACCGCGACGGACAACACCGGCTGGACTCTGAAAGACGGAGAAGACATTGTTTCTGCTAAAATCTATCAGATCTATGTAGGAGAAGGTCTTGCATGAAAAATAAAATTTCCAAATTTGCCCGGAGACACGACTGTCTCTATGCCTTCGACTCTCAGGGCAAGGGAAGCATTTTCTCCTTCCTTGGAGAAAATTTTCTGCCTGAAAAGCCGGAAGGTCGAAACCCTGAAAAAAGCTGGGCTGAAAACACAGGACTTTTTGAGAATCACAACGGTACATTTGAGGACGGCATTCTCAAGATTTCAGAACCATCCTCGTATCTGAAAACGCCGGTAACATTCAGCGCAAAGGAGTAGACTTTCACGATTGTACAATCTGTCTGGATTGATGAAGCCCTCCCTTCTGCAACCCCCTGTTTTGTCTGTGGAAATGCAGACGCATCTGGGGATTCAGCGATTATTATCAAATTCAATGGGACAGATAAAAGATTTGTCTTCTCTCTCTTTGATGAGAACAATTCAAGAATTGACGTCTCAAGCTCCAGTACATTCACAACCGGATGGCATAAAGTTGCAGCCGTTGCAGAAACAGGATAGACTGGAACAAACATAAGACTTTATATCAATGGTGAGCTCGAAGGATCCGGAACATTCACGCAAGACGCCTTTACCGGGACGCTCTGCACACTTTCCGGAAATGCTTTGCAAAGTTGCCATGTTGGCGACAGTACGTCCGCAGAACGTTCTCTGAAACTGAAAACTCTGCTGATCTTTGACAGCGCTCTTTCGGAAGCCGAGACACAAGCCTTGATGAATGCACTTACAGTGTATCCTGAAATCATCGAAGAAATTGTAACATACAACGCTACGCTTGACACGGTCTTCCGCAATCCTCAGGACTATACCGAAACAACTCAGGAAAACCCTGTTCACATTGTCCCGGAACCTGGGAAAATGATTTATTATCAGGTAAGTCTTGGAAGTTCTGTCATCTACCTGGATCTTTCCGCGTATGCAACTGTAAACGTAAACTGTTCCGGGTTCACCAGAATCAGTGACAAGCTCTACAGTATTACTGGCAGTTTCTTCCCTTGGATCACTTCGAGCAATCACACGCAGACTACCATTACCATCAATCAGGATTGAAAAAATACAGGATTTCGGCCTTCCTCTCTGGAAAATCATAATCTCTTACGATTTCATTCTTCAGTCCGGCAAGGCCGACTGAGCTTCAAATACGGTCCTGTCCATGAGACGGCACAGCGTTTGATCTGAAAGCAGAGACTCCAGAGCACATCGCACTTTCACCCACTCCCCGCCATCCGGGCAAGTGCGATGTGTGTCTTTCTCTCAGAAAAAATGAAAGCCTTCCTCCACCCGTACCGTACAAACGCTTCTTTTCTAAAATTCCTGTTTCTTTCAGCCCTTTTCCGGACTAGGCTTCTGAGTGAAAAAGTATTCAGCATAGTGTCAGCATCCGGATATTGTTTATGGTACAAGAGTAAAACTTCTGAATCAAAAAATCATTCAGAATAATCCCGTCCATTTTTCCCCAAAACATTCATAGACAGAGGCAAAGATAAAAATATGACCCCAGCCGTAAAACTTTTAACTCTTGATGAAGTTCATAAAATTTCCAGAAGGAATCGAATATTCCAACGGAATACAACATACGTCATGCTTGTCAAAGCATACTACTTTTACTGTGGAGGCAGAAAGCAGAAAATCCCGGCAGGCTTCCTTTCAGACGGTGCTTCCATTCCCCGCATCTTCTGGCGCATTCTTGACCCACCCATTACAGCCGGCACATTAATCGCCTCCCTGAAACATGACTTTGTCTATCAGACCGCCTGTACATCCAGGAAGAAAGCCGACCGCATGTTCTGGAAAGACATGA
>CASERY010000036.1 GCA_949290385.1 uncultured bacterium
AGTTTCTGCAATGAAAGAAGAATATCTGAATCTTTTGAAAGACCTGATTCAATGTCGTCCGGTGACGTCTCAGGTACAGTGTGTGAACAAGGTAACACATCTTTTAAAGGAGTTTCTTGAAAAGAAAGGACTTTACTGCAATATAGAAAATCTGGGAGAACGGGATGTCCTTTATGTTTCAACACGTCCTGGTAAAGTGCAGGATCTTCTGTTGAATGCTCATGTGGATGTGGTTCCTGCCGTCTGTGAGGAGGATTACCATCCGAGAGTTGAGGGAGACAGGCTTTACGGACGGGGTGCCAATGACTGTCTTGGAAATGTTGTAACAATCTGCCAGTTCTTATGCGAGGCCGGAAAATCTGTTTCTGCTGCGGCCTTCTTTTCCGCTGATGAGGAAGATGGCGGTCTTACAACAGAAGGCATGGTCCAGCGTGGATACAGCGCCCGCAAGGCCGTTCTGGTGGTGGACAGCGGAGGGTACAGTACAATTGGCTATGCCCAGAAAGGCATTATTGTACTGAAACTGACAGCAAAGACTCATGGAGGACATGCTTCTGTACCTTGGTGTTTTGAGAATCCGATTGAGCGTCTGATCGAAGGTTACAGCAAACTGCGTGCAGGTTGGCCGAATCCCAGTGAGGAAAAGCCTTGGAGCAAGTCCATGACGCCCTGTATTATTGCCGGCGGCACAGTGAGCAATCAGATTCCGGACGAGGCTTGCATGGTGCTGAATATCCGATATGTTGCGGATGAGGAACTGAATGAAATTGTAAAGATGGCCAAAGATTTAAGTGGTCTTGAAGTAACGGTGGAAAATTCCTGTCCCCCTGTTTCAGCGGATCCTGAACAGCCTGCAATTAAACGGCTTGCAGAGGCTTTTGAACAGGTGGATCCTTCCCATCCGGTTCAGCTGGTGCGTCTGTGTGGAGCTACGGATGCTCGTTATTTAAAATCTCTGGGGGTGCCTGTGGGCATTATTGGCGTGGTCGGGGAAGGTATCCACGGCAAAGGAGAATATCTTGAAATGCCTTCCGTAGATATTCTGGTAGAAGTGATGAAGCGTTACGCTTTGAGCCTTTGATTACTTTTCTGGGATGTGGAATTCTGTGAGTGCATTTGTTCTACCTGGTAGTTCTGAAAATGGAAAACTGGAACTGCTGTGAAGAGACAATGTGAACTTTTAAGTAAGAAAAATGTAAAGGCAAACGTAACGTGTTTTTACCCGGGAACCGGGGAAAAGGGATTGCCATTGATTTAATGGCATTGGAGGTTTTTCCTTGCCCCCCGATGCAGGATGATGGCTTCAATAGAACAGAACTTTCATAGAAAGATGGAAGTGCGTTTCAGAGACTCAAATAAGGAGATATGCGGTTATGAGTTTAAAAAAAGCAACAGATCTTTTTACTGCCAGACCGAGAAAATATAATTGTGCCGAAACGATAGCGGAGGCCTTTGACCACAGTGACATGGTGCCTCAGATGCATTTTTGCGGAGGTGGCTGTGCGCCGGAAGGCATTTGCGGGGCACTCCATGCAGCCATGTTGCTGGCACCGGAGGATAAACGTGAAGAAATGCTGAAGGAATTCAAGGAGAAAGCCGGATCAGTGTATTGTGATGAGTTGAAAAATGATTTGAAGACGCCTTGCTTGGCTTGCGTGCGCATTGCAGCGGCCCTTTTGGAAAAGTACGGTAAAAAATAATTTTTTTATGTTGGATTTGTTTGACAAAAGAGTCATTCTGTGGTATTCTTGTCGGGTACTTTTATCCAATGGAATTTCCTGGATTTTCCTGAGAGAATGCAAGGAAAGTATTTTCAGATGCATCCAGCGAAGAATTTTGTACAGGATTTTCCATATCCCGGGTACAGTGGACAATGTTCCGGGATATGAAAACCGTTCTGTCCTTTGAATTGAGAAGCGAGAAGCGGATTGGATGAACTGCATTCAGTTCGCTTTTTTATTTCCTTTTTCAGAGAACGGGAAGGTGCAGGAAATGAATTTTGGGGAAAAGAAATACAGCAGAAGAACAGCTACAGCGATACAGTATGAACAGGAAAAAAGTCTTTCACTGCATTGCGGATAAAAGACAGGAGAGTAAAATGTCCCAGGAAATTCCCTATAAGATCTATCTTGAAGAAAAAGAGCTTCCGACATCATGGTATAATGTCCGCGCGGACATGAAGAACAAACCTGCGCCGCTGCTGAATCCTGAGACCCTGAAACCGGCGACCTTGGACGATTTGCGTCCAGTGTTCTGTGACGAGCTGGCAAAACAGGAACTGGATGATACTACTGCGTATATTCCCATCCCGGAACCTGTGCTGGATTTTTATAAGATGTATCGGCCGTCGCCGCTGGTGCGTGCATATTTTCTGGAAAAGGCACTTGATACTCCGGCGAAGATCTATTATAAATTCGAGGGGAACAATACATCCGGAAGCCACAAGCTGAACTCTGCAATTGCTCAGGCCTACTATGCAATGAAACAGGGATTGAAAGGCGTTACAACGGAAACCGGTGCAGGACAGTGGGGAACCGCTCTTGCAATGGCATGTGCCTTTTTCAATTTGGACTGCAAAGTATTCATGGTAAAGGTTTCCTATGAACAGAAACCGTTCCGCAGAGAAGTCATGAGAACATATGGAGCATCTGTGACACCTTCTCCGTCAATGGAGACCGCTATCGGGCGTAAGATCAATGCCGAATTCCCGGGCACAAATGGAAGCCTTGGATGTGCTATTTCAGAAGCAGTGGAAGCGGCAGTAACTCATGAGGGATATCGCTATGTGCTTGGGTCTGTGCTGAATCAGGTGCTTCTGCATCAGACCGTGATTGGACTTGAGACAAAAACTGCACTGGACAAATACGGAATCAAGCCGGATATTATTATTGGATGCGCCGGAGGCGGATCCAATTTAGGTGGACTGATTGCTCCGTTCATGGGTGAAAAACTTCGTGGAGAAGCAGATTACAGGTTCATTGCAGTGGAACCGGCATCCTGTCCGAGTTTGACACGCGGGAAATTTGCCTATGACTACTGCGATACAGGTCGGGTATGCCCTCTTGCAAAAATGTATACACTGGGCAGTGGATTCATGCCTTCTGCAAACCATGCCGGAGGATTGAGATATCATGGAATGAGTTCTGTCCTTTCCCAGCTGTATGCGGATCACCTGATGGAAGCGGTTTCTGTTGAACAGACTGAAGTATTTGCAGCGGCAGAGAAGTTTGCCCGGGTGGAAGGAATTCTGCCTGCTCCGGAAAGCAGTCATGCCATCCGGGTTGCAGTGGATGAGGCACTGAAATGCAAGGAAACAGGAGAGGCCAAGACGATTGTCTTTGGTCTTACAGGAACTGGTTATTTTGATATGTATGCATATCAGAAGTTCAACGATCATCAGATGAGTGACTATATTCCTTCAGATGAGGAGATTGCAAAAAGTCTTGCAAAACTTCCTCATGTTGAGAAATAATGGAAAATGCTTTTTGAAGAAGCAGCTGAATTTTATTGATTGTATACTGGATTAAGAAGAACCTATTGGCAGGATTTTCTTTTATGAGAGGAAGAAAATCCTGTCATTTGTTTTTTTAAAACTGCGCCTATTGTGAACAGAGCAGGGGGGAAGCAAAGTACAGAACATCCTTTATTCTGATTCGTAAAAACTTCTGCTTGATATCTTGATACTATATAGAGTCTTATGGATTTCTTCTGTAGAAAAGGAAAAGGTATTATATATTATTTATGGAAATTCATCCAAAGACAACAGCAGAGATTTTTTGTTGCCTTTTACTACCGCAACAGAGATATTTTAGATATATTTTGAAGAGGCGATGCCTGATATAAAGTCCAAAGAGTAAAAAAGTGTTGGAAAACAAGGGAACGCAAAATTTATTTTAAGAAGGATGATTTCCAATGAAAAAATTAGTGTATGATCTTGTTTACATGCTTAATGTTGTGACTTTAGTATTTTTATTCAACTATATTGCATATCGCGATCCCATGTTATCTGGACAGGATCACTGGTACACTTGATTTTATGCTTCTTTTTTATTCCGGGCCTTGGACTTTTATGATTAAATTGTGTAGAGCTTTCTTATGTGGCGGTACGGCCTTGCAAGAGGTATCACAAGGCTTTGTTTTATGCGTTATTGTGTCTGACTTTTACAGCGTTTTTCCTGATTTTTTCTGATCGCATATAGGTCAATTTTCTGTTTTTTGATTTGAGAATACGAAGAATGCAGCCCCCTGGTCAATACACTGTTTTTTCAGTTCTCCAGAAGATTCAGCTGGACCTGTGTTCGGAGTAAAAACACTCTGGATTTGATCCTTTCGTTGCTGGCAGCAGTATTTTCGTGGATATCCCGGCTGCAACTGTATTCTGTTTAATGCCTCGTCGGAAGTTCGGTGCCTGGCCGCAGAAAATGGCAGAATGTTGATTAAGAAGACAAAAATGGAGAAAACTTGTATATTTCCCAAAAATATGAATCAAAAATTAATAAAATATTATCAGAGTTGCTTGAAAATACATAGAATTCATTTATTTTGTTGGGCAGCAGATAGGTGTTTTAGTGTTTTCTGGGACAGCCTGAAAAAACGCCTTGATCTGTACATTGATTTTGTGCGTTTTCCGATATGTTTTTTCTTTCATTTTTTTAAGAAACGTGATACGCTGAAAATATCCGGGAACCGTCCCGGACAGGACAAAATAAAAGATCAACTTAATAACAAAAGGAGACGGGTTATGGCTTGGACACAATGTGAAATTGAAACATGCATTGAAAACTGCAAGAAAAAAGCTGCTATGGATGCTGAATTCCGTAAAAAGCTTCTGGCGGATCCTGCTGCTGCGGTCAAAGAGATCTCCGGCAAGGAGATTCCTGCCGGTTTTAAAATCAAGGTCCTTGAAAATGATCCTGCCTATGATGCAACATTCGTGCTGCCTCCGCTGGTTTCCGGAAATGTATCTGACCGCGAACTGGATGAAGTTGCTGCCGGAATCTGTGGTATGCAGACCTGTGCAATGGAAGCCTGCGGTGTCGCAGAAAACGGAGCCAAATAAAAGGTAGAGAACACGATGAAATGGACTCAGCAACAGATTGATGAATGCATTGAGATGTGCCGTAAAAAGGCTGTCATGAATATGGAGTTCCGCAAACAGCTGCTGATGAATCCTGCTGAGGCCGTCAAGACTGTTTCCGGCAGGGATGTTCCTGCCGGATTCCGGATCAAAGTCATTGAAAGTGATCCGGCTTATGACGCAACCTTTGTACTGCCTCCGGCAGCTTCTGGAGGAGTGTCGGACCAGGATCTGGATGATATAACAGGAGGTATCTGCGGTTCTCATGCCTGTTCCCCTCATGCCTGCGGAAAATATGAAGAATGTCCCAAATAATTTCGATTTCGGAGGATAAAAAGATGGAATGGACCCGATAGGAAATTGCTGACTGTATCAGCCAGTGTAAATAGAAAGCTGCTGTAGATGCTGAGTTCCGGAAACTGCTTCTGACAGATCCAGCCTCAGCTATCAAAAATATTTCCGGGAAGGAAATTCCTGCCGGATTCCGGATTAAAGTCATTGAAAGTGACCCGGCTTATGATGCAACCTTTGTACTGCCTCCGACAGTTTCCGGAGGAGTATCGGATCAGGATCTGGAGAATGTTACTGGCGGAAGTTTGGTGTGTGCGTTTGAAACCTGCGCCGCGAATGCTTGTGCATAGGACAAGTAATAAGGAATGAACGCAGTTCTGGGGCGGATAGATGCTTTGGTCAAAATATAACCATTTGTTTCAATCAGAAAGACATGGATGGCTGCTTTACAATGCATTATCCAATACCTTTCTTGAACTGCCGCCACAGCTGGGCGGAAAATTTTCGAAACTTCATGCCGGTGAGTCGTTCCAGTGTGATGATCCGGGCATTGTGTTGCAGCTGATTGCGGCAAAAGCTGTTGTGGAACCGGGTGAAGATCAGCGTTTGCGGGATATCCTGCGGATGAAACGACGTCTGGCGGATTTGAGTGAACGCATGCTTCTTTTAACAGTGGCTCCTACACGGAATTGCAATTTTGCATGTCCGTACTGCTTTGAAAGCAACCGGGCCGGAGTCAGCATGAGTCGGGAAACCGAGGAACAGCTGGTTCAGTTTGCAGAACGTTTTCAGCCTGGACAGATTTTCGGTGTTACCTGGTTCGGAGGAGAGCCGCTGCTGCGCTTTGAACAGATCCGGCGTCTGTCTGAAAGGTTTCGTGCTTTGGATTTTAAACGCTACCACGCTTCGCTGATTACCAACGGATATTTGTTGGATGCGGAAAAGTCTGCTCAGCTTGAAGAACTTGGCATTCAGGATGTCCAGATTACTCTGGACGGCCCTGAACAGATTCATGACAAAAGGCGTATGTTGATTTCCGGAGAAGGAACGTTCCGGCGTATCCTGGAGAATATGGATACGTTGTTTGCCTCTTCCTGGTCTGGGGTGTTGCATCTGCGCGTGAATGTCGACAGAAGCAATGCAGATGAATATCACAGCGTCCATCGTTTGTTATATGAACGGTATGCCTCTTTTGCTAAACGCTTGCGGGTTTATCCGGGCATTGTTCATGCTATGGGAAAGGAGAATCCGGATACATCCTGTCTTTTCAATGCAGAGGATGCGGCAGACTTTCAGATTGAGCAATTCCGGCGTTATCATATCAGGAATATGTCTTTTTATCCCGGCAGGAAACTTTTCAACTGTATTGCTGCTCGCCGGAACGGTTATGTAGTGGGGCCAGAGGGTGAACTTTATAAATGCTGGAATGATATTGGCATAACAGAACGCATTGTCGGTTATGTGGACCCCAAAAAAACATGGAATACGGCATTGCTTGCAGAATGGCTGGAAGGGGCAAGCGCATTGAATGATCCGGAATGCATGGATTGCAGTCTGATGCCTATATGTGACGGAGGCTGTCCAGCTTTGCGCAGAGAGGGAGCACCTCATTGCTCACGCTATCGGAATCGTCTGAGAGAACTTCTGGAGGCTCATTACGATGCCAGTGTCAGCGGAAAAAATTGAACTGGAAGCAATTCATCTTTTTAATCGCAGAAAGTATCAAGCTTTTTTTACGACACGTCAGCTGGCGTATTTTGGAGATTCTGTGCCGGGAAACGGGCATTTCCTGTTCGGAGCATCTTGTCACGGAGAAGCGGCTGGAGTCGTATGGGGTGGGCCGGACAGAAATCCAGCGGGGATCTTCATTTTTCATTTATATGTAGCGGAGCGATTCCGGCGGCATGGAATCGGGAGGATTCTCCTGACTGCAGTATGTGATGCGGCTCGTAATAGTGGATTTGAAGAAGTTTATCTGCGCTTTCGGCGCCGTAACAGTCAGGATTTGGCATTGCAGCATCTTCTGGATACGTTTCCAGGAGCCTGTGTGCGTCTGGAGACAGTTTTTCGTCTGAAAATGATTTCCGGAGCGGAGCAGGAGCTGGGCAAACATTTTCTTCCTGAACGATGGCGTATGGTTCCACTGGAGAATGCTCTGGCAGACATGAAAAAAGAAGAACGGACTGCAATGGAAGAGCGCGAACGTCGTTCCAGGGAAGAGCTTGATAAGCTTTCTCTTTCCGAGCCGGCTTCGTGGCGTGATTTGCTTCATAATGGGATTTTTCTGTCTCCGTTTATGGAGAAAAAGACGGATTCTGAATAGTTCGGATATGCCTGCATTGAAAATGCTTCCGGCAGAATTGCAGGGTGGATCTGCGGTGAAATTCTGGCAGGAGAACTGCATGTGCGGCGTGCTTTCGTAGAACCCGAATTTCGCGGAAGAGATGTAATGGCGCTTCTTGCAGAGGCGGTTTACAGCTGGATGCGTTCCACAGGAGGAACGGCATGCTGGGAAGTAAAGTATTGGAATCAAGTGTTTCAGCGAGGCTGTCTGCGCTATGCTGACCGCTTGAAAATCAGTGAGTCTATCGAAGACTGTGTTAAAATAATACCGGTAAAAGTAAGCAGGGAGCTCGGTGAAAATGAATAAAATTGAAGAAAATCTTGTGAAATGGAAAGAAATTGAGGCAAAGGTAATTGCCCGGGCACTGACGGATGAGGCGTTCCGCACCCGTCTGGAACAAGATCCTCGTGAAACGATTGAAACGGAATTACAGTGCAAAATCAGCGGGGATGTGACCTTTAAGGTAAAAGAAGAAGAGAAGGAGGGAGAAATGACCATTCTTCTTCCGAAACTGCCGAAAAAGAAGATGGGGGAACAGCTGACGGACCGGGAAATTGATGATATTGTGGCCGCTGGAAATATTGGCATCGCAGTGGGAGTAGTAACAACCGACATCGTACTGGTCAAAGGGATTGTGTGACGCCGGAGGAGCAGTTTGAATTTTGCCGATTATAAGCGGTTCCTGGAACTTTTTATGGGAGATGATGAATTCCGGGAGCAGTTTGATTCCAGTCCGGATCTGACATTGCGGAAGTATGGCTTGAAGCCGGAGCTTTCCACAGCATTTCTCTGCGCGGTTGCACAGGGCTGTCGCAGTTACGATTTTCGTCTGGTGGCGGAGCAGTTTCCTGCGGAACTGGCCCGTCTGCGGTCTTTTGCTCTGAAGTTTGAAGAGGAGAATCCGTTTACAAAGCGCTGCAGGGATGCCTGTGGATCCAATGTTTGCTTTGAAGCGTGGCGTGATCGGAGGCGCAGTGCAAACCGGGCAGTGCTTCAGCCGTTGTATTTTGACCGTTCTTTCAATATTGCTGTGGCGTATGAGCTGGGAATCGGATGTACCGGAGGATGTGAGTTCTGCTGTTTTGATGCACCTGTTTTGCAGGAAAATTTCCGTTACACAGTGGAAAACAGCAGGCTGTGGCGCAGCGTACTGACTCTTTTTCGGGATTTGTTGGGAGACAGGGCGGGGGCGGCTTCCCTGTACTGGGGCACGGATCCTTTTGACAACCCGGATCTGGAAAAATTCTATCTGGATTTTTATGAAATAAACGGGGTTTGGCCTCCGATTACTTCGCGCTGGCCGTTGAGGAATCCGGAGAGGACAAGGAATTTTGCGGAGGAAGGACGCAGACATGGACAGCCGGGCTGCCGTTTTTCCATAACAAAGCGCGAAGAACTGCGAGATTTTTGTAATATGTTTTCTCCTGCAGAGTCCCTGGACTGGAGCCTTGTGCTGAACAATCCGGAATCGCTGAATCGTTATTCGGCAAGCGGGCGAGCCAGGGAGATTCATATGGAAAGTCTGAGAAAGTGCCAGGCGGATACGACCAGCTGTTGTCTTTCCGGGTTCCTGGTGAATTTATGCCGCAGAAGTGTTCAACTGCTATCTCCGTGTGTACCGGATGAGGCGAATCCATATGGATTTCACCTGTGGTGCGAGACGGTTTTTACCGATGCAGAGGATCTGAAGAAAAAACTTAAGGCAATACAGGATCGCTTTTTCCCGGATGGACCGGAAAGGCTGTCCCTGATAAAACTTTCTCCAGACTGGACGGTTTCACTTTCCCATGGCCGGGCGAAATGTACTTCTCGTTATCTGGTGCGCAGTTTTCAGGTGTCGGCCGAAGAAGGCAATTTACTGATGCGCTTGAAAAAAGGCATTGCCCGGGATGATTTTGACAGAGAATTCGGCGGAGAATGCGCCGTTTTTGGAAAAAGCAGGGCATTACTGGAAATGCTGTGGAAATCCGGCATGCTGTCGGAGGAGGATTCAACTTGGACGGGTTCGATGTAACTTTGGTCAATATGCCTTTTGCAATGCCTTTAATTGCTCCGTTGGGCGTTGATGTGCTGTGCGGAGCCTTGCGCCGAGCAGGGTACCGGGTGCGGTGCTGTTTTGCAAATGTGGATTTTGCCGAGAGGGTGCCGGAGGAACTGTATGATTATCCGGCATCAAACGGCTTGAATGTGGATATCATGCTGGGAGACTGGCTTTTTTCCAGTTCTTTATTTGGAGAGGATCCGGAACGCGATCGGCGTTTCCTTGAACTCCTGCGGGAGGAGAATGCTCATGGCAGACTGGTGTGGAACAGCCGTTATCACTCTCTGGATGATTTGCTGCGAGACATTCCTCTTCTGAAGCGCGAGGCATTGCGCTGTGTGGAGAAGACTGCGTCTTTCCTGGCAGACGGCTCAACGCGTATTGTCGGCTGTTCAAGTACTTTTTTTCAGCGGCTGGCTTCTCTGGCTCTTCTGAAGCGCGTTAAAGAGCTGAATCCGTCGGTGGTGACATTCCTTGGCGGATCGGACTGCGAAGGAGAGGCGGGACTTGAGGCGGTACGCTGTTTCCCTTTTGTTGACTATGCTTTC
>CASERY010000037.1 GCA_949290385.1 uncultured bacterium
GATGGCAGTTCATGATCTGTTGGAATGAGTGTATCTGCAGCGGCGCGGATTTCCTGCATGATTTTGAAATCCCAGTCGATCCACATGCGCACAGAAGCGGCGTCATAATGATTGACACTGTTGTCAGAACCAAAAATGACCCGCTCTTTGAGCTGATAATTAATGAGAAAAATCTTTTCAAAAACCTGTTTTCTGTAGATAAAAGGCGTACCTGGCGTGGTATCGATAAACATGGAAGCACCACAGCGGGAATGATTGTCTCCGCCGCGTTCTGCACTGAGAAGTTTTCCGTAAAGTGCGATGCATTCGTCACACCAGGGCCAGCTCACATGAGCCAGAGCAAAACGGAATCCTTCCACATGCATCAGACCTTCAAACTGCATGGGACGGTTGAAATCCGAGGAAACCTGTCCATCCCAGAGGGCCCCGCTGTGAAAGAGAACTGGAAGGTGGTGCTTTGCAATAGCTTCATAAGTTTTAATGCCGTCGCACGGATAATATTTGCTGCAGAGAATCTTAAAACCCTGGATGCCGCTTTTTGCCGCATATTCAACTTGGTCACAGGCATCTTCCTCTGTGGGATCAATCCAGAAAAAAGGATGATAGCCTTCAAGGCCGTCACAGAATGTAAGAATGTCCTCTATTCTGTCATGATAGTCCGGATACTATGCAGGATCAAAGGATTTTGGCGGAAGACTGAAGATATTGCCTCCCAGAGAACCTGCTTTTCTGGCTTTGTCGTAAAAAACAGCTGCGGAATCGGATTCGCCGTAAAAGCGATGAATGTGATTGTCGTAAAAAGTCAACATGACTGAAATCCTTATTTTCAATAAATGAATGTTCAGAAAAACCTGCTTTGATCTCAGCAGACAAGGATCAGTCTGCTGCAGGTGCTTAGTTCCTCTGTCTGCACTATACATGAAAAATGCAATTACTCAAAGGAAATATCGTTTCTTTTCAGAAAGAAATGATCCATTCTGATATATTACAGTTTATTTTGACGGACATTTTTGATTCATTCCAGGTTATAATGGCACAATCCATGGGGAAATGAGAATAAAAGGGGGCATTCCGCATTGAAAATATCTTTTCGCAGGAGACCTATCTTGAAAAAAAACAGGCCTATTATTATATTACGCTTTCATTAAAATTTATAAAAAGTGGTGAATACAGAAAAAGGGATTCTCCGTTATTTTTATTTTAAGGAAGAATGATTTATGGCTGCTGGAAAAATGCATTTTGACCGTTATGATTATGGCTCTTTTATGGTGATGTTTTTTTATGCTGTCTGCTCCATGGCTGTGCCGATGATGCTTTACCCCATGGCGCTGGATTTGCATTTTCCGCTACAGGATGGAGGAAAGGGCATGGGCGGATTCCTTCAGCTTGGAAGAAGCATTCCCATGGTTGTAGCCATGATGTTCTGCGGGTATGCTGCCGGACGGATTGGCAAGGCTAAAACAATTGGTTTTTCTGTACTGGTCATGGGTTTTGGGATTTTCCTGTGCGGTTGTTCTCCTTTTTACGGATTTGTATTTCTTGCTTTAATGGTATCAGGACTGGGAGAGGGTATGATTGAAGGGTTGGCGACTCCTTTTGTGCAGGATCTTCATCCGAAGGAACCGGGAAGATATATTAATTTTACACATTCCTTCTGGTCTATAGGCGTGGTTTCTGCAGTCCTGATTGCTGGTGGACTGCTGACAGCTGGAGTTTCATGGCGCATCATTGCTGTTACGGCTGGAATATGTGCACTGGTTCCTGCTGTGATTTTTCTGTAGCCGGATCGTAAAAAACGTCTGCCTGAGACTGTGCATCTGGATGTGAAAGGGGTTTTGAGACAAATGGCGGATGTGGTAAAAGTGCCTCGTTTCTGGCTGTTTTTCTGTGCCATGTTTTTTGCCGGTGGCGGAGAATACTGTCTTACCTTCTGGGTGGCGAGTTTTATTCGGCTGGACTATCCGGATGCGTCCATGTTTGAAGCTGGAATTGGGACGGCCGTTTTTGCCGGAGGAATGATTGGAGGTCGCATGCTGCCTGGGTTGTTCCTGACTCAGAAACATTTAAAACATCTGGTTGTCTGTACGGGTTTTGCGGCTGCTGTGCTGAGTATATTCTTCCCGATGATCCGTTCTCTGAATGTGTTATTTATTATGCTTTTTCTCATTGGACTGGCTACAGGTCCCTTCTGGCCCAGTATTCAGAGCTACTGCATAGACCGGGTGGAGGGAGATATGACTACGATTTTTGTGCTTCTTTCGTGCTAGGGGGTTCCGGGTTGCGGATTTTTTACAGCTCTAATGGGGTACTGGGGAGACTGGCTCAGTATGCGTTCGTCCTTTTATCTCGTGACAATTTGTTTTGTGGCAATGGCGCTACTGATTGCATGGGACTGGCGGGCAAGCCTGATGCCTGGTCCTTCCTCAGAAAAGGCGGGGATCAGAAGAGCCTCCTGAGCTGGTGGCGAAAAACAGATTTGAAAAATTTGAAGCTTAGGTAAATACCAGGCCGCCCGAGGGGGTGCCTGGTATTTTTGTTTTACAGAGAAAGCCTGTTATGTATTTTATGGACAGAAACAGGGGACTCGTTGCCTGATATTTTAGCTTTACAGAAAGATTTGTTCTTTGTTTCAGTGTCAGGAATAGTTTGCAGAGGTCCTGGATTAATTTCATCAGAAACTGGAAAAGCCCTTTTTGGGGAACATGGAATTGCTGTCTATTTTTTATATTTAAACTCACTATAGGCATCAGGTGCCAGAGGAAATATTTTGAAAAACGTTGCTTTTCTGAAAGATGTTTCCGTTGACAAGTCCTCAGATGCAAAGCAGACAACGCCTGAATAATACGTGAAAACATGAAAATATGACTATTTTTGAATTTTTTTTAAAAAAAAGCTTGAAAATATAAAGGATAATGATATTATTTGGATATATGAAATATTTGTTAATGAAAAATATTAATAAAAAAAGGAGGTCTGCTATGCTTTACAAAATTTTTATGACTGTCTTTTTGATTGGAAGTTCCTGCTGTTTGTTTGCCGGGAACGGAGTGTCATACTTGAATCGCTATGAAAGCAGTTGCTATGCTCCTGATTATTCCATTGACTGCATTACACTCTTTGATGCTTGCAAAAGAATTACTGGATTTGTGACTCAATTCGGGAATGACACTGTTTTTTTTGATACATCCAGAAATATTGTAGGCTTTGGCATTAAAACAGGTAGACGTGTTACTTATTATGATGCTTCAAGAAAAATCGTTGGATATGCGATTCAATCCGATAAGCTTATTACTTATCTAAATGATGACAAAAACATCGTAGGATATGGTATAGAATCCGACGGGTATGAAGCCTATTTTGACATCTTGAAAAGAGAAATTGGCTTTGCCGTTAAGTCCGGTGACTTCAGACACTATTTTAAGGATTCCGGAAGCTCCCGGGATTATTCCGAACCAGACCACTATACTGCATTCTTTGACAATTCAGGAATAATCAATGGCTTTGCCTCAGAATTTGGCAACCGGATTGTTTACTATGATGCTTCGAGAAGAATTGTAGGTTTTGCAAATAAATCCGACAGTACGATGACTTTTTACGACACATTTGAGAAAGAGATTGGTTTTTCCCGGGAGTCCAACGATGGTATTGCTTATTATGACAACTCCCACAATGAGATCGGTTTTGCGACTCAGTTTGGCAATCGCATTACGTTTTTTAATGAGGTTGGAGAAAGAGATGGTTTTGCTTTTGAATTTCAGCCGCAGAGGATAATCCGGTGCTTCGTTCCGGGCAGAAGGGTTGTTCGTGTTGGCATAAGGGAAGAAGTCAGTACCAGCAGTAACTCCTCCGGAAATACTGAAAGCAGTAGTTCTTCTGGAGGGTACAGCAATATTACCTACTACGGCCCGACCAGACAATCCATCGGATCTGCCAATTCCAGCGATGGGAGAAATGTCTTCTACTACAGTCCATCCAGACAAGTCATTGGATCTGCCACTCGTTCCAGTGATGGGAGAAGTACCACCTATTATGACGAATCCAGAGAAGTCATTGGTTCTGTCGAGAAATCCGGGAACTTTGGAGAAGTCATCTATTATGACAAATCCAAAAAGTCCGTTGGCTCTGCAGTGGAATCCAGTGATGGCAGAGAGGTTACCTACTATGACAAATATAGAAACGTCATCGGTTATTCCTCAAGATCCAGCGATGGTAGTGAGATCACCTACTATGACAAATATAAGAGAACCATTGGCACTTCTTCTGTATTTGGCTCTGGCAGTACCACTTCCGATTTCAGTATTTTTAAAAGAATTCTGGATTCCAGTGAGAATAAATGAAGAGTTCTGATATTTTTCTTGCCGGATACAGCGGAGAGGAATGGAACGTTTTTTGCAGTTCAGGTATTGCGCCTGAATGAATATTCATTCAAATGGATGCTGTTTCTGTAATGATTTCAGGAAAGGAGCCTGTCGGGAGATCCCTAACAGTTTTTTTTATTTTCATGACAGGATATCTTGAAGAACAAAAGTGAAGGCAGGTAAGACATTTTTCATGGAAAATGTTCACATCCAGACAAAAAATATAAAAGCAGAAAAATCAAGCCGTCAGGATTCTCCTCCAGAGAAAATCATAAATGGTGGCGTCGATGGGAGTTGAACCCATGACCTGCTCTTTAGGAGAGAGCCGCTCTATCCAACTGAGCTACGACACCTGAAAGATTGGATGAAAACACTGTGATTTTTGAAAAAACAGACAGCTGCTGTTTGCAATTGATGAAAATATGCACTAAACTTTATAAAATTCAAATCGAAAGTATCAAAAAAGCATATGAAAGACCACTTTTTCCAGTATCTGTGCAAACGGCTTTATCTGGGACTGCTGACTTTATTGATTATTCTTTTTGCCAGTTACGCGCTGTTGCGTCTTGCTCCCGGAGATCCGTCCAAAAGTTCATTCCTTGCGGGTGGAGACGGTTCCGCAGCTTCCAGCACAGGTATGATGGATAGCGACAAGTCATCCATGGGAAAAAATGTGCTCCTGGAAAAGAAACTTAATTTGGATAAGCCGCTTCTGGTAGGATTTTTTCTATGGATGAAGGATGCCGTACAGGGGGATTTCGGAACTTCTGTTTCCGTTGATAAGGGACGACCTGTATGGACGTTGATTAAAGAACGTCTGCCGGTAACGCTGCGCCTGAATATCCTGGCTATTCTGTTGACCTACCTTTTAGCTGTGCCGGTAGGGATTCAGACGGCAGTGCGGGCAGACAGCAAATTTGATCGTCTGTCCACTTTTTTCCTGTTTTTCCTTTATTCTCTGCCGGTGCTCTGGACAGCTCTGATGCTTCAGGCTGTTTTCTGTAAGGGGGGGATGTTTCCGGTGTTTCCCCTGAAAGGGCTTACTCCGACTGTTTCGGATGGAATGAGCACTTGGAAAATCATGCTTTTATATGTGTCTCATTATACGCTTCCAGTGCTGTGCCTTAGTTACGGAAGCTTTGCAGGAATTGCACGCTTTACAAGGGCAGGAATGCTGGAAGTGATCCGTCAGGAATATATAAGGACTGCCAGAGCAAAAGGAGTCCCTGAACATGCGGTCATTTACCATCATGCATTCCGGAACGCCTTGATTATTATGATTACACTTTTCGCCGGCATCCTGCCTTCGCTTGTAGCTGGAAGTATTTTGGTGGAATATATTTTCAATATTCCGGGAATGGGCGCTTTGTCCATGCTGGCTCTGAGCAGCAGAGATATTCCCCTGCTGATGGCGCTTTTCAGTTTCAGCGGATTTCTGACACT
The DNA here is from genome assembly GCA_949290385.1 of uncultured bacterium. Taxonomy (GTDB): domain Bacteria; phylum Verrucomicrobiota; class Lentisphaeria; order Victivallales; family UBA1829; genus CASERY01. The sequence continues at coordinate 5,802 of CASERY010000037.1, forward strand.
CTCCGGAATTCTTCTTGCAGATATCCTGTACATGCTGGCGGATCCCAGGATCGGATTCAGCTCAAAAAACGGATGAGAGTCTGAAGAGGAAAATGGATTCCGGGAGATGGGGCCTCGGGGAAAACGAGAACTCCGGAAGTCCTTTTTAGTATTTTTCTGTATATTTACAGTTGCTTTCCCAGGTTCAGGATATATACTTACTCATTCCCTCCTTACCGACAGACAAACATATAAAGTAAAGTAACGGGCTGACTGAATCATGTTTCATTATCTGATTTCTACTTTTATAGACAACTACAGTGGAACGCCTCTGCGTCTCATAGATTATGTATCTTTCCGCGGTGTTTTAGCTTTGATTACTGCATTCCTGATTTGTTTTATGTTTGGAAAAAGGACGGCTGCACTCCTGAAAAAACTTGGTGCTCAGGCGCCTGCAAGACTGGAAGGACTTGTCGCTGAAAAATTCATCGACCACACAAAGGACAAAACGCCAAGCATGGGAGGCGCCCTTGTGGTGATGGCTATTGCGGTGTCGTCACTTCTGTGGTGCAAGCTGGACAATCTGCTGGTTTTGATTTTTGTAGGCGCTCTTCTTCTGTTTTCCCTGCTGGGTTTTTACGATGACTATACAAAAATTATGTCCAAAGCCAGACACCAGCTGGATCCTGTGAAATATCCTAAATGTGACGGCATTTCTGCAAAAAAGAAATTCTGGGGACAAGTCATTATTTCCACTGCCGCTTTGACCGGGATTTTTTTCGTGCCAAGCATGAATAAAATCTTCAACAGCTTTTACGTTCCTTTTGAAAAAGAACCTCTTATAAGCGTGGTGCTGGCCCATACAGAAAAAACCGGCGTATGGCTGTACAGCGCCTTCCTGGATACACCTCAATGGTTTGCAGGCAGACCTGGAATGCTTCTGTGGTGGGGGGTTCTGATTGGATACTTTATTTTCGGCATTATCCTTGTGGCGGGTACGTCAAATGCGGTAAACCTTACGGATGGCAAAGACGGACTGGCTGTCGGGTGCACCATTTTTTGCGTGTTGACCTATGGGGCATTTGCCTATATGAGCGGACACAAGATTTTTGCGGATTATCTGAATATCAATTATATTGAGGGGGCTTCCGAAATTCTGATCTTTTAGCTGGCCATTGCGGGTGCCTGTATTGGATTCCTGTGGCATAATTGCTATCCTGCATCCATGTTTATGGGGGATACCGGAAGTTTGGCACTGGGCGGTGTGATTGGCCTGATTGCAATTCTGGTGAAACAGGAGATTCTTCTTGCTTTGGTGGGTGGAGTCTTCTTGATGGAGATCGGCTCTGTTATGATTCAGATTGCAAGTTTGAAACTTCTGGTAAAACGCGTTTTCAAGTGCACACCGATTCATCACCATTTTGAACAGCTTGGCTGGACAGAAACCCAGATTGTGGTCCGGTTCTGGATCCTGGCGGGACTTTTCGCTATGCTGGGGCTGGCAACATTGAAACTGAGATAATTTCTGGATCTGGGGGGCGGGGAGAATGTAAAGATTTGTTCACGGATCACCTCAGAAGCGCCAGCCGGGATCATCACAACTTTGCTGGGAAATGGAGTTGTTTATTCACGGATCACCTCAGAACCGCCTCAAATGGATTGGCTTCAGTTTGAAAGACAGGACGTTTTACTTCGTATGGAAAAGATATCCCGGCAGTGATGAAGCATGATAAGATGCTGAAAATAAAATAATATTGCTTTTTTATTTATTTTATTTTTTCACTGCTGGAAGATTTTTTAACGCCTCCATATTCTGTGTTTTACTCCATTTTCAGAAGACCCATAAACAAATGAATCATCGTTCTTTGTCGGTACCATGCTGTGCTGCTTGCTGAGGGAAGGGGGGGGGATGCAGGAATTCGTGCAGAAGAACAGGCCTCCAGCTGCGGCTATATGGGTTCAGTGGAGTGAAAAAGAATATATCATAAAAAGAAAAAGGAAACTGACGACATAAGCCGGATTCTGTTCCTTTTTCAAGGTGGCGACCATCTGTCTATGCGACCAGAACCCGGAATTGCTAACGCTGCGGGCAGCAGCATCATTCCCTATTTGGTCTTGCTCCGGAAGGGGCTTGCCATGCGACCGGAATTGCTTCCGTATCCGGTGGTCTCTTACACCGCCGTTTCACCCTTGCCGCCGGTTTCCCGGCGGCGGTTTGCGGTCGGTTGCGCTTTCCTTCCCGGGCAAATATTTTCCCGGCATCCCTCTGAGGAGGGACTTCCTGCCCTGTGGAGTCCGGACTTTCCTCACGGAAAGAATTTTCCGCGCGGCCGCCGTCGTCAGTTTCCGCCATACTATACATGCGTTTCAGGAAAATGCGAATGAGGAAAGACGGGTTTTGTTCCGATGCGAGTTTCGGCTGATGGTTCCAGAAAAAAGCTGTTTGAAAGTGTCTCGGAGACAATCGTTGACTGGTGTGATGATCCGAATGCCTTGAATGAAGGCATTCCTGTATGAGATGGAAGTCGTGGGCAGGATTCAAAAGAGACAGAGGGCTCCCCGGCAATACCGACAGGAATGTCTTTTTATTCAAGCTTGCAACCTGATTCAGCAGTGCTATATTATGAAAAATGAAAAGACGGAGAATCGGGAAAATACAGATTCCGGAAAGAATCTTTTCAAATTCAATCAGTTCCTCAACCAGAAAGATGAATGGAGTAAGCAATCGTGAGTATCCAGAAACAGTCCGCCTATAAGGATGCCGGAGTTGATATTGACCTCGCAACAGAACTGCTCGGAAGAGTCAAGCCGAAACTGGCCGCCGCACGCCGTCCTGAAATGCTGGCTCCAATTGGTGGATTCGGCGGGTTATTTCAGCTGGATGTCAGTAAATATAAGGAGCCGGTTCTTGTATCCAGTACAGACGGAGTCGGAACTAAGCTCATGGTCGCTGCCATGATGCAGAAGTATGACAGTGTAGGACATGATATTGTAAATCACTGTATCAACGATATTGCGGTGCAGGGGGCTGAGCCGATTTATTTTCTGGATTATATTGGGATTGGAAAGCTTCGCAGTCCGCTGTACGAAGAGGTCCTGGGAGGTATTGCAGATGCATGCAAAGCTGCCGGATGTGCTGTCCTGGGCGGAGAAACAGCGGAGATGCCTGGCATGTATGGAAATGATTTTGATCTGGTCGGAGTTATTACGGGCATTGTGGAAAAATCCAAACTGATTACAGGGGAGAAAATCCGTCCGGGACATATTGCTATCGGTCTTTCTTCAAACGGTCTTCATACCAATGGATTCAGTCTGGCACGCAAGGTCCTGTTTGAGAAAGCCGCTTATAAGGTTGATTCCAAGCCTGCTGAGCTGAATGGACAATCTGTGGGAGAAGCTCTTCTGCAGCCTCATGTCTGTTACTGGCCGGCGATCCGGGAGGCAATGGCTCAGGGGATTGAACTGGACGGCATTGCGCATATTACTGGCGGTGGACTGTATGATAATGTTCCCAGGATTCTGCCCGAAAATGTGAATGCGGTATTCCATAAGAAGATGATCCCGAATGTGCCGCCCATCTTCAAGCTGATTGTCGAAAAAGGAGCAATTCCGGACAGTGAGGCTTACCGTGTATTTAACATGGGTGTGGGAATGGTTTGGTTTGTAAAGAAGGAATATGCAGAACAGGCTTTGAAGATCTGCAAGGATGAAGGCTACCAGGCATTTGTATTCGGTGAAATTGTGGAAGGTTGCCGCAAGTCCATCGTGGAGGAATAATCAAGGGATGCAGTGGATCGGGAAAATAGGCAGTTTTTTCCATAAGAGTAAGCAGCAGACGCTGCTTTCTGTGGTTTCTTCCTTTTTTACGCTTCATCCGCTGGTAAAAGTCAAACCCGTCATGGGTTTGGCTTTTTGCTTTTTAAGGGAAGCTCTGGGGGGGAATGTGTTGCTGCATTCCAGAGAAATGCAGGTTTTTCGGACGCTGCTTGAAAAATACATGACGCCTGAGGAGCTTGCTGAATCGGAAGTTCCTTCTGAATCTGGTTCGGAATGCGTGAACGGGAAGAACGGGGATTCAGAGAAAATTGCCAGTATTCTGGAATCTTTTAGAAAACTTTCACTGGAGGATCCGAATCTCTGGAAGGCTTTTTCCGGTGAATCAATGGAAGTAAGGATGGATTTGCTGGATCTGCTGGGAAATCTGCTGATGCTGCCAAATCAGAAACTCCCGGAAAGGGCAGAAGAACTGATTCGGAGAAGTGGCAGGAATCTGAATCTTCCGTCCCAGCAGGCAGAACGCTGTTTCAAAGCCGTTCTGAGGCACCATAATGGACCGGAACAGCCTATGAGATCTGCGACAGGGCTGGCTATCGCTTTGATTGTGCTTCTAATTTTTATTTTAGCTGCTGTATATTTAAAATCGGTCTTTTTTGGGTTCCTTCTGGCTTATCTTTTCCTGCCGCTGGCAAAGTGGTATAAAAAATATGTCTTGGAAACAAAGGTATTCCGAAAGATTATGCTGGCACTCGGATACGTGTTCAGTCCTTTGTTCAAACTGAAAAATATGCTTTGGAAGCAGGCTGGATTCCCTGAAGAGAAACGAGGCATTGAACAAAAAGCCGCCGCACGCCGTGAGGCTCTGGCAGCCAGATCAGCCGGATTGACAGTCGTGTCTTTTCTGATAGGGCTGTAGTTGATTCTTGTAGTGGTTTTATCCATTTTAATTCCGTATGCCATGGATGCAGGAAAGACGCTGAACCGCTGGGTTCATGAGAAAAAATTTATTACCCGGATAGAAGAATCTTTTTCAAAGGCACTTCAGGAGCCGAATGCTGCATCATAGGATGTGTCATAGAAAAAGATCGAGGAAAAAGCAGATTCAGAGGAAAAATTTTCTGAGGAAAGTCCGAATAATAAGATTGCAGCAATACCGGAAGCTGAACCGGGTGTAGATAGGGGACGTCTGCAGGAGGAGAAAGTTGTTGTTGCAGGCGGATTTGTTCAAAAGGAAAAGCCGTTATTCAACGGGGAAACGGATAGATCATCTGCTGTTCCTGAGAGGGCCTTTGCTCCTGTTGAAGATTTTACCGATACAGAAATGGAGAGTGCAGAAGACGGAAGCGGAGAAGAGGGGAGCAGTTCAGCAGAACTGACCCAGTATTTCAAACCGGATCAGAATATCCCTGCGGAAAAACTCAGCTATCATGAATATCTGCGTACAAAAATATACGAGTATCTGCAGAAAAATTATTCTGTAATAGCAAATACGGCTTTTGTAAAAAGCAAGGGAGTCTTGACGACACTTCTTGATCTGACAGGATTCCTGGGAGGATTTGCTCTGGATTTTCTGCTTTGCTTATTTTTCTTTTTCTTCTTTCTCCAGAAAATGGTCCTGTTTTCCTCGGCGGCAGACAGACATATTGGAGCTGATTCTTCCGGACTGGGAGCATGGACTGTTCAGGAGATTTTCTCTTCCGGCTGGTTTCCTGAAGTGAACGAGAAAAATAAACAGGCGGCCGGGAATATTATTGACCGCATTTACCAGATGTTCAATGCCTGGATCAGGGGATATTGCTGGATTATTGTAATAGAAACGTTTCTGTATGTAGGAATGTTTTTCTTATTTTCTGTGCCTTATGCGCTGGTACTGGGACTGATTGCGGGATGCACAATTCTTCTGCCATTTCTTGGTCCTGTGATCAGTTTTGCCCTGACTGTGGTGGTGACCTTGAGTTTACTGGAGACTCATCTTGTTTTTACGCTGGTGGGAATTTGTCTCACATACTGTCTTATCAACGGTCTTTTAGAGCAGTTCATTCTGTATCCGTCGCTGGTAGGCGGAGCTATTGGACTTACAACGCTGGAAACGATTATTGTGGTTTTGCTGGGGGCTGTTTTTGCGAACATTGCCGGAATGATTCTTGCCGTACCGGTGGCTGCCCTGCTGAAATTCCTGATCCCGCAGATTTATGAAGTGTGGCTGGACAGAATGAAAAAAAAGAAAGAAAAAAAGGCGGAATAGAAAGAAACGGTATGAGGGTTGGATTTTTTTGAAAAATGAAAAGCCTGCCAGTTTGAAATAGTGTCCGGCATACGGTATAGTATGGGAAACAAGAAAAAGAGCAGTTGCAATCTGTCCATTGTGAGAAATGATGAAAACTCCTTTTACAGAAAAACAGAACACTTTTGTGTATAACGCGTACCGTTATCTTTACCGTGAGCTGTCCCGGTAAGGCTGTTTCGCAGAGACTTTTGAGCAGATGAAACACCGTTGCCGGATTTTTCGGAAACGGTGTTTTTTTATGGTTGCAGAAACTGGATTAAAAATTAAATACAGGAAGAGAAGATGAATGTTTATCAGGAACTGAAAGCACGCGGATTTATCTATCAGGAAACAGACAGCAGTGCAATTGAGAAAAAACTTACAGAAGAAAAAGTGGTTTTTTACTGTGGTTTTGATCCGACTGGGAATTGTCTGCATATAGGTCATCTGCTTCCAGTGATGGCCATGCGTCTTCTTCAGCGGGCGGGGCATATACCGGTGGCACTGGTTGGCGGCGCTACTGGACAGATTGGAGATCCATCCGGTCGTAATACGGCAAGAAATATGCTGACAAAGGAAACCGTTGCTGAAAATGTGAAAAGTATTCAGGCTCAGTTGAGCCGTTTCATCCGGCTCGAGGATGGCGCTGCATATTTCGCAAACAACAACGACTGGTTTGCAGAAGTGAAACTGCTGGATTTTCTGCGGGATATCGGCAGCAAATTCAGTGTCAACCGGATGCTGGCACAGAAATCTGTGGAAAATCGTCTTGAAAACGGTCTTTCCTTCCTGGAGTTTTCGTATTCTCTCCTGCAGGGATATGATTTTTACTATTTGAATAAAACGCTGAACTGCACCTTGGAAATCGGGGGACAGGACCAGTGGGGCAATATGGTCGCAGGAACGGAACTCGTCCGCAGAATGTATAATGAAGAACGGGAAGTGCATTGCCTGACTATTCCGCTTCTGATTAATCCTGCAACGGGTCAGAAGTTTGGGAAATCCATCGGGGGTGCCAGCGTTTGGCTGGATTCGAACCGTACCAGTGTATTTGATTATTACCAGTTCTGGAGAAACTGTGACGACAGTATGATCGAAGATTTGCTGAAAAAGTTTGTCCTTGATATTCCAGTGGAAGAGGCTGAATCCCTTGTCCGGAGCGGCAATATCAACCGAGCCAAGGAAATTCTTGCCTATGAAGCGACAAAGCTGGCACATGGAGAAAAGGCCGCTGCAGATGCCTATCTTGCAGCCGGATGTAAATTCGGATTCGCGGATCCGGATAAGAAAATCCAGACAACTTCTTCCATCATGCAGCTGAATGAGGCTGCGGCTAAGGAGGACAGTATTCCCAGCTGTGAAATTCCCGCTGAAAATTTTGAAGGGGACGGCATGTGGATTCCCAAAATTATGGTGGAGGCCGGCCTCTGCAAATCCTCTTCAGATGCACGCCGCCTGATTCAAGGTGGTGCAGTTTCAATAGATGATGTGAAAATTACAGATCCTACCAGAAATATAAAACTCAATGAGATTCATGGGGATTCATTTACAATTCGGAGCGGGAAGAAAAATTTCAGAAAAATACGGTTAAAGTGAGGAGATTTTTTCTTAATACTCTATGAAACTGAATTGTTTCGGATGGAATTCATTCTTTGAGGACTGCTGAATGCATTTTCCTGAAAGAAGAGGCTTTACAAGTGACATATTGATACGCTCCCATGCACGGAAATGAAATGCTGGTTCATGATTGAAAAATGAGCCGGCATTTTTTTATTTATCGTAGGAGAAAACAGTGTGGTCCGGGACTAGAATAAAGTTTTCAGAAGGTCTCCTTTTTATTCCCAATATAGCGAAGGAAGAAATCTATTGGCAGATGGCTCCAGGAAATGGCAGAGATCGTATTATGTTTTGCGAAATCTGCAGGAATCAGAGAAAAAGAATACGGAGTTTTATTTTAAAAGGGAATAAAAAATGGCGCATATTCCGGCATATTACAGAGAACGGAAACAGAAGAAATGAGGCTTCCTAATCCGAAAACTTGAAGTTGCGGCAATGGATAAAATTAAAAAAATCATTTTTTATTCTCTTTTTATCAATACGATCTGCAAAAAAACTGGAATTTTGAGAAAAACTTATTACATTAACCACAACAGAGGATTTGAAAACACAACAACAAGTAAAAATATCTTAAAAAAAGACTTAAAACAAATGATGGAGGTACTTCTATGAAGTGGTTATTACTGGTTGTAGCAGTGGTTGCAATTTTCTTTGCATACCAGTCCAACAAACAGCGCAGACGTCAGGGTGCTGTTGTGGGCACCATTCTTGCACTGGTTTGCATGATTGGATTTTTCTTGGTACATTTCGGCGTTTTTGAATCTTCTGCACATGGAGATCCCAGTGCAGTTTCAAACAGCGCCCTTGGCATTGGACTTGTTGATATTATGCGCAGCAATGGCATCAACAACATGTCTGAGATACCTTTCTTCATCCAGTAGGAGGATGATATTTCAAAGGCCATGATCCAGACAATGATTGACAGCGGTTTCGCCGATGTCGTTGTTTACAGCGCAGAGGACAGAGAATATGATTCTGTAGAAGATCTGATGTATGATGTGCCCATTAACAACTACCCGGCGGTTATCGTTCGCGGCGATGTTTCAGCGGATGCTCTTAGTGATTACAACGGCAAGATTATTATTATCGGCAAGAAGCCGGCTGGAGTCCGCAATGTAATTGCAACCATTACAGTCAAGGGCGTGGAAGAAGCGAAATCTGCTGATCCTAAAGCGGCGTTTAAAGAAATCTATGAAGTTGTTGAATAACAACTTTACGCTTGATTTCAGTTAAAGATGAAGACCCCCGTTTCCTGTTCTCAGGAAACGGGGGCTTATATTTTTAGAAAACGGGAAGAACGATTACAAGGCCATCTGCCTGAAGAGAAAATTTGAGTTCGAAGAAAATTTTGATGTATTCGGAAATCTGTAAGGACAAGTAAAGACAATAAGATATCCTGAAAAAATCCGGCTATTCTTTTTTTTATTTTCTACCGACCGAAAAAACTCTCTCTACTGAAAAACGTTCTGTTACTCACTCGGTCTGTTCACAACCATCCGGAGCTTTAACCGTAATTTCTCCATGGGTAATCTGCACTTCAATCTGTCCAAGAGGCGTTGGAACTGTGCAGGATGCATTCTGCACCTGAAGCATGGGTTTGACTGTAAAGCGTCTCCAGCCATCGGAGACTGGACGTATTCCAAGTTGGATCATGGGATACAGAAATGCTGGCCCTGCACCCCATGCGTGGCAGAGACTTCGGCCGAACGGACGGTCATAGAAAACAAGATGTTCCGGACCTTTCTCCTCCGGATTGAAGGCTTCCCAGAAACTGGTTGCTCCTAAGTCCAGCATAGAGCCCCAAATGGATTCAAGGACATTTTGAAAGGCTGTCCACTGACCAGCCGCACCGCAGGCTATGGCCTCAAAGGCAGACATATATGGAGTACCGACCGGCGGCAGATCATTTTTCTCAAGATTTTTTACAATGCAGGATGCCTCATGGGCAGATGCAAGACCCGAAGAAATTGCAAGAATATTCGCATGTTTGGAAAACGCCCGGAGATTCGGAGTGGATGCAGAAATTTTGAAAAGTCCACGTTCAGGATCCCAGAGGAGCTCATGGATTATGGATGAAACCTGTTCTGCGGCAGCATTCCAGCGTGCTGCATCGTCGTAACGTTTAACACGTTTCGCCAGGTTTGCTGCGGATTTCAGAGCCCAGTAGAAGATCATCTGCAGGGCGCTGTCGGACTTTTCCGGGACCCAGTCGATAAACATCCAGGCTAGGTTTCTGGCAAAGAAGCCGTGGTGGTCCCTTCTTCTCAGGATCGACTCTGTCAGACAGTGGATCCTGCTGTACTGCGACTGCAGAAAATCTTTATCACAGAAATACTTTTGATAAATATCGTGATTGATGAGAACCCAGAGTGTATAATCGGCAATACCATTAACATCTCCATGATCAGGAGCCATAAGCGTCAAGACTTTCAGAGACGCCCGGACAATTTCGGCATCTGCTACCGTATAAGCATTTGCCAGAAGACTGACAGCCAGGTCTCCTCCCCAGGGAAGTCGGTCTCGTTTAATCCCGTCAATCAGGAAACGGTGCATGCAGAGTCTCAACGTATAAGCCGCATTCATCCAGATGCGGGATTCTCTGGGGGAACCGGCAAATGCTCCAGCATATTGTGCCGGAGTGAAGAGAGCGTTCAGCTGGATTTTTTTCGGTTGTTTTCCGGAAAACCTGAAATAGCGGAGCGCCAGAAGTGACTTGCTCTGATAATGACCTGGTGCCGTTTCGAGAAGTTCTGTGGACTGCTCAAAGTCTTCTGTTTTTTCATTGAGAACTTCCTCTATGGATTCCCCTGCAAAGAGAACTGGCTTTTCGTCAGATTCAATTTCTATTTTGGCCAGAACTTCTTTGCCGGCATCCCAGATATCAGGATGGCTTTTACATTTTTCTACCTGAAGAGGTACCAGGGGAAGTTCCACCCGGTGAGGCGGTTTTCCGGAAACTGTCTGTGGATATACGTCGGAAGACGGATCTCCACCAAAACCATAGGAAAAATCCCAGCTGTTTTCAGAGCCCAATGCAGGAAGATCGTTCTCCTGAGCCTTAATATGGACCGCATATTCGGCATCGCAAGGGGCTGACAAAATATGTTCGTCATTGGATTCGGGGAATTCAGAAAGGAGCGTTTCTCCGCACATAATTTTCACGGTTCCGGAGGCTTTGAACCGAATTTCTTCACCCTTTTTGAAAAAACGCCGGAATTCCGCTGTTTGAGATGGCGTTTTAAAGAAACCGGGGTATCCTACCTTCAGTTTTGCTTCAGCTGAATGCCTGCGCATTTGCTGAAGGAAAAATGCTTCCAGTTCGCCAGGTCCGTAATGCCAGAACTTTGTACCGGGTATTTGAAGATTTTCTGGTGTCATGTGTTCGACTGAATAGACTGGATCGATGATGGCAAAAGCCGATGCTTTATGTGCTGGCGTTATGTGGTAGGACGGCATAGTGAATTCCTGGTTGAAGTGTGAAGGTTAGCCTGTTGTTTGCTGGAGTAAAGTTACCTTGAAAGGAATAAAATGCAAACCGGGAACGTGAAATGGGGATGAATTTTGTACAAAAAGAATTTTCCCTTGGATTCAAGGTCGGAGATGGATGGCAGTTTATATGGATTCCTGACTTGACTGTTTTTACGGCTGAACGTATATTCCTTCATTTCATTAAAGTGCCCTGAGAAAGAAATATTTTGTGGAGCTTCGGGAATGATTCAAGTCCTTGAACGCTGTTTTGAAATTCTGGAGTTAATGAGTCCTGACCGGGATATTTCGCTGAATACCCTGACCCAGCTTACACGGCTGAACCGGGGAACCTTGTGCAATATTCTACGGACTCTGGGGGAGCTCGGTTATGTTGTTCGAAGCGGGCAGGGGGCTTATCGACTGTCTGCAAAAATCCGTCGTTTGCATCAGGTCGTGCCTTCGGAGAAACTGCTCCAGCGGATCAGCAGTGCGTCTGTGGAATTTCTGTACAGACATATCTGCCATGGGGCTGTTGCAGCAGCGGCATTTCAGAACGGAATTTTAACGGTACTGGCTCAGAAGTGCCATCCTCATTTTCCCATGCCTGACACCGGATATCCAGAGTCTCTTTTAGGCTGGAACAGTGCTGCAGGCCGGGCCGTCTGGGTAATGCTTTCTGATGAACAGCAGACTGCGCTTCTCCGAGAATATCAAAGTCGCTCTAGGGAACATGACTTGCAGCCGGAAAGTCATGAAAGAGTGAAAGCTGAGCTTGAGCGGATCCGGAGCAGAGGGTATGCCTTCATGAATTATCCGGATCTTTCGGTTTGTGCGTATGCCATGCCTTTCCTGGATCGTTATGAAAAAGTCTGTGGAAGCATTGATTTGCTGGTACCTTCGGAGTCACCGGATTCTCCTGACGGAAAGAGGCATGTGGAAAAACTGAAACGGACTGCCAGAATGGCGACGCGAACCTGCATTGAACTTGGACTGCATGCTTCTGATTGGATGAAATAAGGTTCGTTCGTTACGAAATATCTGTTTATCATACCTCGACCGTTTTCCCCACAAAACAACTCTTTCCGTGCCCAGCCAATGGTCCTATTGCTGTCTGCAATATCTTGATGGTTTTTCTCCTTTCCGTATTTTTTTGCAAGAACGTATTGCTGCAGCCCTGCGTGGCAGAATCTGCAGGATCTTTGTGAAGACGGAAGTGACACTCAGGGCACACGCAGAGTGCCCATTCAGATGGCGAATCTGCAGGATCTTTGTGAAGACGGAAGACGACGGTGGAAAAGGAAACTACGCTTAATACAATTTATATCACACGCTGAATTTGGATGGACAGACATGGAAAATAAAAAGATAAATTTAACGGCTGTATCTTTTAAGCTGTATCTTTTAAAAAGATGCAAGTATGATTTTCAAAAAGAAGCATTCCCTGTATAAAAATGGGATCATTGCTTGTCCTTGATCCGCAGACAACCGGCCCATGGAGGTGTTTTTTATACAGGGAATGCCATTGTTTTCAATAAGTACAACTTACAGAGAGGAAGACAGATAGCGACAATTTCTGATATTGTCTAACTTCTTCAGAAAAATTCCTTTCATCCTATTTTTTTATCAAGAGAAATCGGACTTTTTTGAAGGATCCTGCTGTTTGGATTTATTCCTCCTCTTCCTGATGTTCCGCTTTAAACTTCTGGATCATGTCATTCTGAATATTGGGCGGAACTGGTTCGTATCGGGCAAATTTTACTTCATAGGTTCCACGACCTTGAGTCATGGATCGGAGTTCTGTAGCATAGCGGAGAATTTCTGCACGGGGAACTTCCACTTCCAGAACCTGAAATCCTTCTTCTGTACTCATACCTAAAATGCGTCCGCGTTTCTGGGAGAGATTGCCGGTGATATCCCCGGTGAATTCATCCGGAATAATAATTTTTGCAAACATGATGGGTTCCAGCAAAACAGGTTTTGCCTTTCCCATGGCATCACGGAATGCCTTGCGTGTGGCAATTTTGAAAGCCATTTCGGAGGAATCCACATCATGATATTTTCCGTCAAAAACCGTTACGCGGATCTTTTCAACCTGGCATCCCGCCAGCGGACCACACGCCATGGCTTCCTGGATGCCTTTTTCCACTGCAGGAATAAAGTTTTTAGGAATGGCACCTCCAACAATGGCATTGACAAATTCATAGCCATTGACATTGGGCTCAATGCGCAGATGGACTTCTGCAAACTGGCCGTGTCCGCCAGACTGTTTTTTGTGACGATAGGAGGCTTCTCCGGTGCCGGAAACGGTTTCGCGGTATGGGACTTTAGGCAGATCCAGGATGACATCACACTTAGTTAGAGCTTTGAGGTTGCGGACTGCATTCATGACATGCTGTTCTCCCATTCCGCGGAGCAGTGTCTCATGAGTTTCCTCGTTGTTTTCAATTTTTAGTGTGGGATCACATTCGGCCAGCTTTGAAAGACCGGTCATTATTTTATCTTCATCTCCGCTTTTTGCCGCTTTGATGGCAAAGGAGATCACTGGATTCGGATATTCCTGGGGGCTCATGGCATGATTGTTGGTAACGGAATCCCCCAGCGTATCTCCGGTTTTGGTATTTTTCAGTTTTGCAATGCCGAAGACACAGCCGGGACAGACTTCATCCACTGGAGTCTGATTTTTTCCGTTGATCAGCAGTAATTGTCCCAGATGTTCCTTTGTGCGGTTGTTCAGATTGTACAGGTCTTTGCCGGAGGAAATTTTCCCTGTCAGGACGCGGGCAAATGCCATCTGGCCGATAAAAGGATCAATTACACTGCGGAAAACAAATGCTGCTGCATCACCGTCATTAACTGGGACAATCGTTGTACCGTCTGCGGCTACGCGGATTCTTTCCAGGGGATTGGGCATCAAATGCACCAGTCCGTCCATGAGATCGGAAATTCCTACGTCTTTGGCTACTGATCCGGCAAATACCGGAATAAGGCCACCAGCCATAATGGCATCATGAAGTCCAGCGGCAATTTCCTGTGCTGTCAGCTGTTCCCCGGCCAGATACCGTTCCATGAGGGATTCCTCAGATTCTGCCGCAGTATCCAGAAGCTGTTCACGGTATTTTGCTGCAATTTCCTGAAGCTCTGCAGGAATTTGGTCTTTAGGGGTTGTCAATACATTCACCACTCCGGAAAGCTGGTCTTTCGAGCCGATGGGAATGGTTACAGGAACGCATGTGTTTTTTCCGTAAGTGGCCTGAAGCTGTTCCACGGCCTGAAAGAAATCGGCCATTTCCCGGTCAAGTCTGTTGATGAAAATCACTTTG
>CASERY010000038.1 GCA_949290385.1 uncultured bacterium
CGCTGATCCGGAATATTTGAAAGGCCTCCGTGAATTCTGCGACCAGAAAAATCTTCTTCTTCTGTTCGATGAAGTTCAGTGCGGCATGGGCCGTACCGGATATCTCTTCGCCTGGCAGGGATACGGAGTCAAGCCTGACGCCTTCTCCATGGCAAAAGCCCTTGCAAACGGTTTCCCCATGGGGGCTATGGTCTGCCAGCGCAGACTCAGCGACGTGCTGACGCCTGGAACCCATGCAAGTACTTTCGGCGGAACACCGCTGGCTTCCGCTGCCGCCTGTGCGGTTATCGACACCATGCTCAAGGATCATGTTCTTGAAAACTGCCGCGAGCAAAGTGCCTTCCTCATGGAAAAGCTCAACAAGCTGAAAGATAAATATTCCTTTGTAAAAGGGGTCCGAGGACGCGGCCTGATGATCGGTATTGTACTGGACTTCCCAGCAGGAGAAGTTCTCGGCATTCTCCGGGAAAAAGGTATGCTGGCCCTTTCAGCAGGAGAAACTGTTCTGCGTCTTGTTCCCCCCCTGATTATTACGAAAAAGGAATGCGACAAAGCCGTAAAACTCATTGACGCCGCATTTGCAGAATACGCTAAGAACCATAATTAACCGGGACCTGTTTACAGAGTCTCCATGGGAGTATCCCGAAATGATGAAACATTTACTCACCGGCGAGGAATTTGATGAGGAATCCCTCCGGAAACTCATTGCACTTTCCTCCTCTCTTAAAGCGACCCGCGGGAAGCCTTATGCCCCCAGACCTCTGGAAGGCAAAAGTATCGGCATGATTTTTGCAAAATCCTCCACGCGGACCAGAGTCTCTTTTGAAGTAGGCATTCATGAACTGGGCGGACAGCCCATCTATCTGGATCAAAGCAAAACTCAGATGGGACGCGGAGAAACCGTACCTGACACAGCCCGCGTTCTGAGTCGTTATCTCCACGGAATAGTTATCCGTACCTATGCACAGTCCGAAGTGGAGGAATTGGCCCGATACGCCACTATGCCCATTATCAATGCGCTTACCGATGAATTTCATCCATGCCAGGCGCTTACGGACATCTTCACCATTTACGAGAAAACCGGAGGCGTGTTCAACGGCATCAAAATGGCTTATCTGGGAGATGGATCCAGCAATATGGCCAATTCTTTGATGCAGGCGTCCAAATTGGCTGGACTGGAGTTTGTCATTGGAGCCCCTTGTGAATTCCGTCCGGATCCGACCATTATGAATCGCCAGGTCGGACCTGGGAGCATTGCCTGGACCGAGGATCCGGTCAAGGCAGTGGAAAATGCAGACTTCATCTATACAGACGTATGGGTATCCATGGGCTTTGAAAAGGAATCTGAGGAGCGCATCCGTGTGCTGAAACCCTATCAGCTGAATATGGACATTCTCAAACATGCAAAACCGGATGTGAAAGTCATGCACTGTCTGCCGGCTCACCGCGGCGAGGAAATTACAGATGAAGTGATGGAATCAGAACATTCCATTGTTTTCGATGAAGCTGAAAACCGTCTGCATGTCCAGAAAGCCATCATGTGTATGCTGATTGGCGGCATGTAATCTGAAACAGTTCCGAAAAGACTTTGGAACTGTTCCATGATCAACCATGTTGTAAAGTTGTATTTACAGAAAATCCGCCGAGGAATATCGGCGGATTTTTTTGTTTTCCTTGCAAAAGACACTGCAGTACATTATATTAAGGTTGAATATTTAATCATTGCCCGCCTGACATCCGGGAACTTTTACTAAAATACCAGACAGGATGCTTTTTATGCTGACCTTCATGCAGAATATATTGATTCGATATTCCAATCTTCTGGTATATCCCATTGTCGCTGCGGCACTTGCCTTGTTTTTTACTTATATATGTCTTTTTCTCATGCCACGTCTCGGGTTTATGGATATTCCCAGAGGCCGTCATGCCCATAAGGCTCCCACGCCTCGTGGCGGCGGCATAGCCATTGTGCTGGCATTTGTTGCCGCATCCGGACTTTTCCTGCTGAATACGGTAGAAAATACAGTGTTTCCGCCATTTTCCAGTTCCCAAATTCTGGGTTTCTGTATTCCCGCATAGATTATTGTTATTTTGGGTCTTCTGGATGATCAGCTGGAACTTTCTGCAGCCATCAAATTTTTCGGACAGGTTGCGGCTTCCGTCATTCTCTTTTACTTTGACGACGGATTTCACAGTGTTCTCGGATACACTCTGCCCACTTGGGCAGGGTTGACTCTCACAGTTGTCTGGTGCGTGGGAATTATTAATGCATTCAACCTTATTGACGGACTTGATGGTCTTGCGGCAGGCCTCGCAGCAGTTTCCTCCTTCTGCATCGGAGTATGGATTCTGCTTTCCGGACAAGCAGCCACTCTGGCGGTCATTGTTTTTATTTTCTGCTTTTCCTGTCTGGGTTTTCTGCGTTACAACTTTCATCCTGCACGGATCTTCATGGGAGATACAGGCAGCATGTTCATTGGATTTTTCTTTGCCTACATCAGTACCTCCCAGGTATCCAAGGCCGTCACATTCATGTCTCTACTGCTTCCGATTCTGGCCATCGGCATTCCCATTTTTGATGTTTTTCTGGCTATCTGGCGCCGTCTGGTCCGGAAGTTGAACAATCCGGAAAATCCCAACATTGGAATTATGACTGGCGATCACGATCATTTGCATCACCGGATTCTCAGCAGAGAGCACAGTCAATCCAAAACAGCATTGATTCTTTATCTGTTCGCGGCACTCACGTCGATTGGTGCTATGGCGCTGGTTTTTCTCAGCGGAGTACTTCCCGCATTAGCCTACATGCTGCTTTTCCTCGGGGTTATTTCAGCCATCCGCATGGCAGATGTGGAACTGTTGGATTCGGCAACCTATATTTTAAAAGGATTAAAGATTCCCAGAAGGAATCTTTTCCTGACGATGATTCATCCGCTGCTGGACATAGTCCTGATTCTGGCGGCTTACTGCATCATGCTTCTGCTCTGTTTTTTCCGCAATACATCCGATGCTTTTACGTTGATATTGCTTCTGACCTATATAGCGCCTTATATTATTGTTCTGTCCCTCTCCAACGTTTACAAAACTTACTGGCTAAGAGCAGGAATCAACCGATATTTTCTTCTGATCAAATGCCTGATGCTTGCCTTTTTCATCATGGTCTTTCTGAGCTATACCCTTTACATGAACCATTTGATTCTGATTGAACTGAGTATCCGGGAATATTTTTCAGCGACACTTTTATACGGGCTTCTGGTGTTTGCCTTCATCGCGCTGGAACGTTTTTCCATACGTTATCTGGAAAGCTTCGGACTCAGACTTCTCTCCGTTAAAAAGCACAAGCACGAAGACCAGAAGCTGGACAAAATTCTAATTGTAGGCGGAGGTCTTTCATGCCGTCTCTATCTTTCCGGACTGTTCTGCCAGGATCAGCTGGCAAATCCCTTTGATATTGTAGGAATTATAGATGACTGTAAGGATTTGTCCAGGCTCAATATTTATGGGTTTGACGTTCTTGGCAGCTCTCAGGATCTTGAACAGCTCCACACAAAATATGCCTTTGACAAAATGATTGTAACTCCCGGTCGTCTCCAGCCATCCACACTGGACAATCTGAATCGCTTTCAGAAGAATCACCCGGAAACCGTTATTTTGTATTTCCATCTTCATCTAAGCCCTGTAAACGCGGTAGTGCAGCATGAGGAAAAAGACCTGCTGAATCTGAACACTCAGAAAATCAGTCTCTTCAACGAGGAAATAGACAATATGAAAAAGGCATAGTCCAGTCATGCTTCAAAGGATTTTTCCTAGAAAGAATCCTGACACTCACCCGTTTTCCTGCAGCACTGCAGAGCGCTTCCAATGATTCAATGGGGATCCTGCCTCAGGAAAAACATCTTTCTTCTCTTCTACAGATTCCACCTTTTTCTTCTTCAGGATCGGCGAACTTCAGTCTCTTCTCTTCGTTCGCCGTTACTTCACCACACGAGGAGGCCTTTTCCTCTTTAAGACCGAAAACCACATCCGATGCAAAAGGAACAGATATTTTTTCCATTCTTTTATTTATTCACTCTTTTTCCGAATCCTTGCAGCAGGCAAAATATCCCCCTTTAGAAATGTGTATAAAACCAGCATTTCTGTTGTTGTAACAGAAGGCCTTTTTCACAGAAAGACTCGTAAAACGCCTGTCGGTCTTTTGATTCTGACTCATTTTATCATGCTGCTTTTTCTATTTTACTCTTCATCCTCACGGAAATCCTGCAGAGCCTGATCCAACTCTTCTTCTGCAAGGAAATAAACATTGATAGAATAATTGATCTGAAATTCAGGTTTTCTACGTTCCAGATATTCCAGAAGCCGCCGATACCGCAATGCCTGGAAATTCTGAACTTCTCTGAAAATCTAAGGATGAATTTCCACATCCTCGTCAACGCCTTTTTCAAGGAGTTCATAAAAAACACTCTTGAATTCCCGGAGCATTCCCGGGTTCCCCATCAGGATTTCCAAAAGCTCATTTTTCAGACATCCATGAAGGGCTGTTGCACTGACAACATACCAGCCGGGTTCCAGTTCATACAGCATGTCCTCAAGGCGTTTTGCATTAATTGCATAAGGGTGAAGGAACACATGATCGAGCCCTGCAAAAGATTCCGGAACACAGCCGAAATAGACCATATAAAGAGGAACTGATCCATCCAGCGGAACTCCATGATCCTGCAGACTCCTGCGAATATTCAGGATATCCTGCCCCCAGTCCAGAGAACTGTCACATACATGTTCATAAGCAGTGGACGGCCCCCCGAAACAAGGACTGAAATATGCCAGTGAATGTGGATAAACACTCATGGAATCCCAGGCATTCCACAAAACAAGCACTCCAGGCACAGCGCAGCATCCCCATCTCTTCCAGCGGGCAATACCTGCCTTTCCGGCCAGCATGAACATCTGACCGAATCCCCAAGCCGCCAGGGGCAGAACCGCCGCAATGGAAGGCATCAAATGCCGATATCCTATATTCAGTTTTGAAAACAGAGCCATGATGAAAAAATAAACGCCAAAAAGCAAATATGGAAAAATCTATTTAAAACGGGTTCTGCCAATCCTTGTCTTCAGCGATACACCCATACATATACATCCTAAAAGCAAAGCAAGAATTGTCGCCGGAGGAGTTTTATAAAGAAATACCAGCGGGAAAAAGCTGCGGAATCCAGTCATGGATTCTTCTCCGTTTAAAAAACTCCACCTCCGCTGTGCATAATGATATGTATGCAGAAAACCATAGGCAAAAGGTTTCGGAACAAGACTGTGTTCTCCCAGGAAACGCATCATATCCGGAACAGTTCCCTTTACTGTATGGTCGCTGAAATTTTCATAATCGCGGACCACTTTCCCCTGAATGGTAACCTTGGGGAAGTCTTCACGGAATCCGTATGCCGCCCAAAGAATACCCCATCCAGCCAATGCAGCCATGCACAAAGCAAGAAATCCTGCAGCCAGACGTTTTTTCCAATTCTCAAGCTGTACGGTCCTTCTTGTAAAAGGCATTTTCAAAATCACCCTGCCGCGGGAAAACAAACTCAATCCCCATAAAACCAGCAGTACAGGAGCAACAGCGCATCCGGACATCTTTGAAAGAATCAGTCCCATGGAAGCTGCAGTAAAAAAACACCAGTTTCCCAACGAATACTTGCGGAACAACCGTACTCCTGCAAACAGCGTCATTATAAAGAAACAAGTTGCCGCCATGTCCGCCGTTGCCAGAGGAGCATTGGATATAAAAAGCGGCAGGAACACATATATTCCCAGCATCAACAAAGCTCCGGCTCTTCCGCCAACAGGTCTTGCCACACGCCACAGCAAAAATGCACACGCAACACTGAAAATACACATAACCAGCCGTGCAAGCAAAAAGTCCTGCTCCGTTAACTTTCCGTATTCAAATAGAATATACCGGGAATAAGGATAAGGAGACTTTTCCATGCTCTCCATAGTCAATTCAGGCGGCATTTCAATTTTGCCGCAGAGGCCGAGAGCAGCAGTAATCTGGGGAATTACACCGCTTTCCGGATTCATGGTGTATCCGCCGTTCTGAAGCATTTCCAATCCGCCCGTAATATGGACGGGCTCGTCTACAGTCAGGTAGTTTGACTTCAGGAAGCCTGCGCAAAGAAGAACATGCACAAGCAGAAGGAGCCATACACAGGAAATCTCCCATTTTCTCTTGAAAAAAGAAATCATTTTTTGCCTTTTCTTTATTTCTTCACCCATCTGTTTTCTCCCAAAGCCAAAGGGGATTGATTCTTCAGAAAGCGATTCCGGTCTCCCCTGTTTTTTCTAATATTTTTTCTCTTCGATCAGCTTGTTTTTTTGATGCTTTCTGTACTTAGAGTTCTCATTGCATGCTGTACAAGAATCATGCAGAAGAATCAAGCGGAGAGTTTATCAGGCTTGATTGTTTGTGCCCGGCTGACTTTATATTCTCTGACTTCAGATCCTCTTCGCATGATTTCTATTAATGTATGATTCCTGTTATCAGAAGAATTACCCATTTGCAAACAACACAACCTAAAAAGTACAAACATTAATGCTTCTCCAGCCTGCATGGCTCCATTTCATCCATTCAAATGAAAATGCTGTTCGGAAGGATCTCCAGCAATTGTTGCAATACCAAAACCGGATGCAAAATGCAACTTTTTTTCATTACATGACTCTTTCCGGTCGTCTGTAACAGCAGGATTGTTTTTAAGGATGCTGAGGATGCTCAATATTCGCTTTCCCTGCTGAAAATTGACTCATCCGTTCAGAAAAATAGGCCAGTTTTTCAAGCGCACTTGCAATATCAATCCGGTCATTGCAAACATGATCCGGCAATTTCAGAGGAACAGGAGCAAAATTTAAAATGCCTTTAATTCCGGAAGCGACCATTCTGTCCGCAGTCTCCTGAGCAAAGGCTGCCGGCACAGTAATAATTCCAAGAGTGACACCCAGCTGTCTGATTTTTTCCTCAAAGCAGTCGATGGGGAAACATGGACACCCAAAAACCTCCCGGTTCACTTTTCCGGCATCTGTATCAAAGGCGGCTACAATCTTCAGTCCTGGATGACTGTAAGTAAAGTAGGAAAGAATGGCACTGCCCAGATTGCCAACACCTACCAAAGCAATCAGATGATCGCTGGAACTGTCCAGAATATCTGAGATACGCTCAATAAGCTCCTCTATATGGTATCCCTTTCGCGGACTTCCTCCATATCCAATGGTCATCAAATCCCGTCTCACCTGTGCTGACGTATTATGGGCCAGCGCGGCAAGCTGATGAGAAAATAACGTCTTCTGCCCTTTGCTCAGTAAATCAGCCAAGAGTCTCTTGTACAACACCATGCGCTCGATGGTTCTTGCAGGTATTTCCTTTTCCAGATTCATAAGCCCTCCTTAGAGCTGTGAAAGAAAAAACATTGTGATATTTTCACAACATACTGCAGGACTTGAAAACTTCAAGCCAGACCTCGCATCTTTTCTTACCAATCACGATTCTTTCTTCCGGAAAAGAAATCTTCTTCCTTAACCACAAACTCTTTTCTCCTATCTGCATGCAAAAAAAAGAAAAATCAAAAGACTATCCGTTTCTGAGACAAATCTGAAGTAAAAAATAAAAAGAACTCCTTTCTTTGTTCCTCTTATAACCATCCCCTCCAGTCAAATTTTAATCTGGACAATTTCAATAACATAATCTTCATCGAAGACAACATATGAAATCTCAACTAAAAAAATGCCTATCTTATTAAAACGATATAAAAAAACCCTGTCAGAAAACTGACAGGGTTTTCATCAACTAATCAAACTGTACAAATCATTTCCAATCTGCACCACAGTTCTTATGGTCAGTGTCTTCCTCGTAGTAAAGAGTGCCACGGGGCTCTTCTCTACCCAGGTAAACAATTTCTTCTCTGCAAACCTGTTCACGGGCATTTGCATTGCGGCTCTGGACGGAACCATCACCAAACAGGAAGTTGGCTGTTCCAACAGTGGTGTCATAACCAACTGTCTGAGTTCCATTGTAGTCGCTGTCTTTAGAAGCGCCGTGTCTCCAGCGCATAGACCAGTCTTTGCAACGCAGACGGTACGGTCCATAACCATCACCAATCCAGATTCCACCCGGATAGCGATCTGTAGAACCGGCAGCGAACAGTGCCGCATTCGGAGACAGGCTGTATCCATCAATCTTCTCACCTTCTCCATAAGCCGGGCAGCAGAAGTAATCCATATCCTGCATCAGACCAGTTCCAAGCAGGAAGTGACCATACAGAATTGACGTCCATCTGTTAGTAGCCGGATCACAATACTTACCATTTTTATTCAGCCAGTCTCCATAGGTTTCTCCTGTATTGCCCTCCCAGGATCCAGCCTCTGTCATGTAGGGGAGCCCTTCATAATCAATGGCGTACTGTGTCAGAGCCAGACCAATCTGCTTCTGATTGCTGACGCATTTAATGGCTTTTGCTTTTGCTCTGGCAGAGCCAAGAGCCGGGAGAAGCATACCGGCAAGGATTGCAATAATTGCAATAACAACCAGCAGCTCGATCAGGGTAAAGTGTTTTTTCATTTTTCATTCCTTTCTGTTAAAGCCTTTACAGGCTCTCAAGCATTCTTTAGGTGACCTCTATCCTTAATTATAAAAAAAATAGGAAATATTGTCAATACCTTTATCGCTAAAAAATTAAAAAAATATCATTTTCCCCTAATTTTTTCATTTTCCCTTCTTGGATTTATTAAGATATAGATAGAAAAGCAAAATATTTTAATATCCAAAGTTATTATAAAGACAGGAAAGTCCATTGCTTTTTATTCACCTTAGATTTTATTACTAAAAAAATAACAATATATAGAATGGGCCACTCCCTTCCCTTTTTTGGGAAAAATACATCTATAATCAAAAAAATAGAGAAAAAAACCATACCCTATCCCGTGCTCTACCCTATATTTTTTCTGGGAATGACTTCAAAATCTTAGGAGTCTGGAAAGCATGAAAATGCTTTTCGAAAGGCTGTTGGCAGAGCATATTCATGGACAAGATCTTCATAGTTTATCCAGAGCAAGCGTGTCTCAGGCTTTTCTGGAATGATACACTGAATTGCCCATGGCTGCATATGCCATTCCCTATGTGTAAAAACGTGTTTTGTTTTTCGGCCTTTTCGAAGAGAAAGCACGTTCAAGTCCCATTGTTTCATGAGCTGCTGAATTTCGGCTTCTGTCAGGAATCCGGCGACATGGGGCAATTCCCAGAGCCCGGCCAGCAGACCTGCAGCTGCACGTTTCCGAATGGCCAGCCGACCGTTCTGAGTCCTTAGAAGAAAAACAGTCATGTTTTCCTTCCCGCGGATCTTTTTCTCTTCTTTTACAGGGAAATCTTCTGCCGTACCTGACTTACATGCTCCGCAGCAGAAATTCAGCGGACAAAGAAGACATTGTGCCTGGGCCCCCGGGAGACATATCATAGCTCCAAGTTCCATCAGACTCTGTGTAAATTCGGATGCTTTTCCAGAAGGATAAATTTTACGGAGCACATCTGCCACTGCATCCTTCAACCGCGGTTCTGCCAGACTGGTCCTGCATTCCGCCAATCTCGTAAGCACCCTTAAAACATTGCCGTCCACAGCAGGTTCCGGAATGCCGAATGCAATGGAAGAAATGGATCCTGTTGTATAGGCTCCAATTCCGGGGAGTTCTGCAATTGCCTCAGGGTCTGCCGGGAATTCTCCCTGATACTTTTCCAGAATAATCCTGGCCGCTTTCTGAAGATTTTGAACACGGCGGTAATATCCCAGGCCTTCCCAGAGCTTCATCAACTGATCCTCCGGAGCCTCTGCCAGATGGCGGATGGAAGGAAGAGCCTTCACAAATCTTTCGAAATAAGGTTTAACCGTATCCACCCGTGTTTGCTGCAACATGATGTCCGAGATCCATACGCGGTAAGGTGTGGGATTGTCCCTCCACGGCAGCACTCTTGCATTTCTAGCATACCAGTCGAGCAGCGGCCGGACTATTTCCGGTGCTCGGGAATAGGAAAAGTAATCTGCGTTTTTCTTCATGAGGCGCCTTCTTCCACCTTCTTGACTTAAACTCGTGCATAAATACATTTCAAGTATGACGACTCCCGGAATCTGGCGGGATGATCCGCTTCATGAAAAGTCCTGCGGAACTCCTTTAAGGGCTTTCCAGCCAGGTCTCCCTGATGAAGCACCGTATGAAACAGCGTTTCAGAATCCACCCGGCTTGAACAGGATGCAAAGACTAAAATTCCATTTTTCCGTAGCAGTTTCAGAGCGCCCCGAGCAAGACGGGCATAGGAATGAAGCGCACCGGAAATCTCTTCCCGGGACTTCGCAAAAGAAGGAGGATCTACAATGATTAAATCAAAACTTTTGCGCTCTCCCGCGAATGAATCCAGCGCATGAAAGGCATCATCTGCAATCCCCGTATGACGACATGACGCTACAGACGGATTCCCTTTGTTCATAGCAAAAATACGTCCGCAGTCCTCAATGGCATGCCGATTGAAATCCACACTTGTCACAGACTTTGCACCTCCCGCCGCTGCATAAACAGAAAATCCTCCGGAATAGGAGAACATATTCAGTACATCCTTTCCGGCAGACAGTTCCCGGACTAAAGCACGGTTCCCTCTCTGATCCAGGAAAAAACCTGTTTTCTGTCCATGGACAAGATCCGCTTCAAAAACAATTCCATTTTCCAGAAAACGCTGGATTCCGTTCCACTTCGTCAGGGGATCCTTCAAATGGAAGATCATGCCGTCTTCCCATTCTCCCCGTAAAGATGCTTTCATGGACTGCAGTTCTCTGGAAAGCCTTATTACCAGATGTTCAAAATCATGATCTGCATTCTTTGCTATGGCCTGAACCATATCTGGAAGCCATGGAAGAACAGCTGCAGAATAAACTTTGACAACAAGAGATTTGTCGTACTGATCCGCCACAAGTCCCGGAAAACCATCGGAATCCCCGTGAATCAGCCTCCAGGCATTTGTTCCTCCTGGGATTCTTCCCTGACGCAGTTCTGCAGCCTTCTCCTACAGTTTGTCAAAAAGAGCTGGTCCCACCGGGGGCAGCGATGAAGAATTCGAATAAATTTTAACACGCACAGGAGATACCGGATCATAAAGTCCGGCCGCCAGAAATTTCTGTCCGGCATCAAAGACAACTGCCACATCTCCCGGTCTCCCCTCCTTTGAAATCTTCTCAATGGAATCTTCAAAAAGCCATGGATGTCCTTCCCGAATCGCCTGGATTGCCTTTTGACGGACTCTCACAGCCAGTCGAACCGGGTTAAATGGATGTTTTTGAATATAATCAGAAAAAAGCATAAGAACTCTGAACTTTCACTTAAAACCAGGAACCAGAAATGAAACCTCTCCAAACAGCCATATATATTTTCTTGAAAAGCTCAAGCCTCTGAATACTATGGTGCACTGTGGCAGCAGAACTTTCCCCATATTCCTCTCCCTTGGAAGGAATGGCTGAAACTCCATAATATTTTTACCTTTCAACTGGAGAAATGTTTTTCATCCATTCCGCCTGTGCTTACATTATCTACTCTAAAATTCCTGCAATGCAAACGGAAAAGTATTCATAATACAAGACTCCCACTCACTCCCTTGAAAGAAAAAAGGATGTCAGTTTTTTCTTCTGACACCCTCTTCTTAAAATCCCTCATCCAGAAGACTGGACCATAAAAACATAATACTTCTTTCCGGCAGAGGTAATGCCCTTATTATCCAGCCGGAAACTCTCTTTTACTCTGGTCAGCGGTCCATTTCCTGGAGCATAATTCCTGTTCCGTTAGCCACAGCCTTCAAAGGATCATCTGCCACAAAAGCCGGAAGCCCGGTCTCTTCTGAAATCAGCTTGTCCAGTCCCCGGAGAAGAGCACTTCCGCCGGAAAGGATAATACCGCGCTCAATCAGGTCAGAAGCCAGTTCCGGAGGACAACATTCCAGGATACTCCGCACAGCTTCCACAATACTTGTTACAGGCTCCTGAAGAGCCAGACGGATTTCCTTTGAAGAAATTTTAATGGATTTCGGCAAACCGGAAATCAGATCCCGACCTTTGACTTCCATATAAGACTCTTCATCGGACATCTGATATACACTGCCGATTTCAATTTTAATATTTTCAGCAGTACGGGACCCGATCATCAGATTATATGCGCGTTTCATATGCTGAACAATGGCTTCATCCATTTCATCGCCGCCGACACGCACACTTTTATGTTCCACCATTCCCATCAGGGAGATCACTGCAACTTCTGTTGTTCCTCCGCCAATATCTACAATCATATTTCCGCAAGGATCAGAAACAGGCAGTCCCACGCCGATTGCGGCAGCCAGCGGCTCATCCACCAGGAGGACCTCCTTTGCTCCAGCGTGCTCTGCAGAATCCTTTACGGCCCGCTTCTCCACCTCAGTAATGCCGGACGGCACAGCCACCAGCACACGCGGCTTAATAAGACGATGTCTGGGAGAAACCACTTTTTTAGCCTTGCTGATGAAATAGCGCAGCATTTCCTCCGTGATGTCCAGATCCGCAATCACACCGTACTTCATGGGGCGGACAGCTTCGATGTTTACCGGACACCGCCCCAGCATTCGCTTCGCTTCAACGCCGACTTTGATGACTTCGTGAGTATCCTTCTATACAGCCACAACGGAAGGCTCTGAAAAAACAATTCCCTTGTCTTTAACGTACACAAGACAGTTGGCCGTACCAAGGTCAATTCCAATATCGCTCGAAAAAAATCTTGCCAACCTTTGATAATTCATCTTTTTCCTGTGCTCCGGGTAATAGAGGTCAAACCAACGTTACATATTGCTAATCTAATACCGAAAGCAAATAAGTAAAGTTGAAAAAGAATTATTTTTTAAGATATTCAGGAACATGGGTATGACGAATCATATCTTCAAACTGCTCCCTGTCCCGGATCAGCATGGACTTATCGCCATTCACGAGCACTTCTGCTGCCCGGAGACGTCCGTTGTACTGATAGCTCATGCCGAATCCGTATGCTCCGGCATTTTCCACCACAATCAAATCGCCTTCAGCTATATCCGCAGGCAGATCCCGTTCCTTCACCCAGAAGTCTGTATTTTCACACAGCTGTCCGCAGAGTCCCAGTTTTGTTCTCGGATGGCTTTCCTTGCCATTGACATAGATGTGATGATAGGATCCGTACATGGCCGGACGCGCCAGAACATTCATTCCAATATCGGTTCCAATAATTCTGCTGTAAGAATCCTTTATTGAATGCACGGTGCCGATCAGGTATCCGGCATTTCCCACAAAGAAGCGGGCTGGCTCCATTTTCAGCTGAGGTGGTTTCATTCCGTACTCTGCTGTTTTTTTGCGGAAAACTTCCGCCGTTTTTTCTGCGGCCTTTTCCAGATCCAGTGCAGGTTCACCCGGCTTATAGGGGATACCCAGACCTCCGCCAAGGTCAATGAATTCAAAATCAATCTGTAATTCCTTGGCCACTTTTCCGATAATATCCATCAGGAGACCTGTTACAAACGGGAAATAATCGGCATCGGTAATGCAGGAACCTGTCATCATATGGGCGCCGAAGCGTTTGATTCCGGCCGCCTTGGCCATACGGTAGGCATCCATAACCTGATCCGGATGAATACCGAATTTTGCACCGGGGCCGGCGTTGGTTACATATTCACCCACGTTGCTTTTGCCGTAACCGGGGTTGACCCGGAAGGAAAGCATTTCGGGAGTGCCGAACTTCAGCAGGCGCGGAAGAATGGAAATATCATCCAGGTTAAAGATAACACCGCTTTCAAGACCCTGCCGGATGTCACTGTCGGAAAGGAAGTTTCCGCTGAACATCACGTTTTCACCGGAAAGGCCTACGCTTTTGGCCAGCAGAATTTCATTGACGCTTGCACAGTCCGCCCCTGCGCCTTCCTGGCGCATGATATTCACGATGGCCGGATTGTTGCAGCATTTCACCGCGTAAAACATTTTGAAATCGGGATAATGTTTTGCAAATGCCTGATAAGCACGTCGGTAGTTGGCGCGGATTTTCTGTTCGTCGTAAACATAGGTGGGAGTTCCATATTCCGCGGCAAGCTCAGTCACAGGAATATTCCCGATAGCTATCTGGTCGCCAATGAATTTCATAGGTTGTCTCCGTTGTCTTGAAGTTGAAATATTCTTTTCTGTTAAGTATATTAATGTGCCATCACTTTGTGTTTCTGTCAATCTTTCTGGAGAAAGATTTCCCAAAATATTGCATTCTATCCGGAAGAGCGCAAAGCCATAAAATTTTCTGCAAAACATTTCCGGCTTCTGCCACTCCGTCCGGTACAAAGAAGCAGTGGCAGAACAGGGAAACAGCACACGGAACAGATACGACTAATCTGAAGTGAATTATTTATCGTGAATATTCTGAGAATATTCTGACTTGAACGCTTTGAAAGGATTTTCCACAAGTGACATCGAAAAAAACATCTTTTTTCCGGCTGGATATTTACGTCCCCGAAACGCATCTGGATGTTCTGAAACAAGCTCTTTTTGCCGCTGGTGCCGGAAAAGTCGGTTCTTACGATTCCTGCTGCTGGATGACACGGGGTTCCGGCCAGTTCCGGCCGCTGGAAGGATCCGCCCCCTTTCTTGGAACGGCCGGAAAAGTTGAACAGGTTCCGGAATGGAAACTTGAAATGATCTTTCCACAGGAATGCCGGGACCGGATTCTTCAGGCAATTCGCCGGTATCATCCTTATGAAACGCCGGCTTTCCAGTACTGGGCTGTTCACATAAGCTGACTGACATCCACGGAACAAATTCAGGAGTATTTGGATATGAATCTTTTTATCAGTGTTCTCTGGGAAAATCCGCAGTTCTTTTTTTATTCCCTTTTCTGTGTAATATTTTCAGTATGTCTTCATGAGTACGCCCATGCGCGCACTGCATACGCTTTCGGAGACACCACCGCAGCCGATGCCGGATATCTTACACTCAATCCTCTGCGCGTGATGGGCTGGACTGCTATTTTTGCCTTTCTGATCCTTGGAATTGCCTGGGGTGCAGTTCCGGTCAATACGCAAGTGCTCAAACAGCGCAGTAAATATGCGCCATAGATTGTAGCGGCAGCTGGGCCGGCAGTCAATCTGCTTCTTTTTCTGCTCTCCTGGACTGCTTTCGGAGCCATAACAGCTTTTGAATCCGCCGGCCACTGGAGAGTTCCGGACACCGGCTTGCTTTTCAACCTGATTATGATGCTCTTCCTGCTCGGACAATTGAACGGGGTTCTTCTGGTGATAAACCTGCTCCCGATTCCCGGGCTGGATGGATGGAATATTCTTTCTGTTTTCCAGGACCGTTTTAGAAAAGTTCCTCTCTCTTCTGAAGCGAGCAAAGGAATTTTCCTTTTTCTGATTCTTGTTTTTGTCTTTGGATAGTTTGGTCTTGTAACCCATTTTGTTCAGAAAATCATGTTTCTGGCACCGGATGTCTTTGCTCGTCTCACGTAAGAAGACAGAATATCTGCTGTTATGCCATCTTTGCTTTCAGACGGACAAGTTTTTTCCTGCCTGGACGCAGGAAGTTCACTTTGTCCGCTCTCCGCATCTGCAGATAAACAGAAGATGCCCAATGCTGCATTTATTTGGTTGGGACGCTGAAAAACGTTGACTATAGCCGCATGCAATGTTTTTTATTGTATACTAACATACTGACTGTATACGGACTGCAGCAACGGTTTTATGTCTCTCGCAAAAAAGTTTCATTTTTTTAGAAAAACAGATTTGACATTCCATCCTCCCGCTGTATAGTAAGGACATATCGCAAGATTTAGAAATCAAGCGGAGGCGTAGCTCAACTGGTTAGAGTGCCACCCTGTCACGGTGGATGTTGCGGGTTCGAGTCCCGTCGCTTCCGCCATTTTTTTTCTGATGCGGCTTATCGGCAACAACAGCAAAAAGAGAAGGTTAACAGGCTGACGGACTCTCTGATTCTCCGGGAAAACTGAAGAATGCAGCCGTTTGACAAGTTATCCAGATTCTGAATCATCAAGCGGAGGCGTAGCTCAACTGGTTAGAGTGCCACCCTGTCACGGTGGATGTTGCGGGTTCGAGTCCCGTCGCTTCCGCCATTTCTTTAAACACATGTCTTTCTCTGCAGTTGTTTTTTGGCCGGGTCGGCCTATGGGTGCATAGTTTTGTTATTTCCGTATTTCCATCTCAGTCTCAGAATGCAGCTTTTGCCGGAAACTTGATTAAGAAATACAGCTCAGGCAGCACAAATACATCTCTTCAGATTCCGGAGGTTTTGTTCCAGCGGGGACGGAAAGCTGAAAAAATTGCAGTTCAGGGGTATTTTACTTTTCTTCCATCCATAAGCAAAGAAGACAGCCGATGGGGGCGGCGGAGGGGAGAACTTTTGGAAGAACGCAGATAAAAAATTCAGAAAAAAAAGAGCTTCTAACTTCTGAATCCTTTCATCAACAGGCATTTTCTGATTTCCTTTTCGGTATTTTATAAACATAGATTCCATCGCAGGAGGAAACTTTTTCCCTGGCAATTCAAGAAAAAACGGCATCCAGATAAAACTTAAATTCCCTGATACCGGGGCTATTTCCTATGCGGAAATGGATGGTTATTGCCTCTGTTTTGCAAACCCTTTCAATAGGAGAGTCCATCCTGCCAGAAATACATCTTCAGTCAGGATCTGGATTAAATAGAGCTTCCAGATGCTTGCTTTTTAACTTGAAAGATCTATATTCAATGCAGGAAGGGGGATGCACTGTCATGCTTCTTCTGTTTTTTCCGTTTCATTAATGTCTCTTTATTTACTTAAAGTTGAAAGAAAGGATTTTTTATGGCCCTGCCGTATTTTGAAAAAAATGAGCTTGGCGTCCGTCTAATGGTCGATGGGAAGCCTATGCTTCTGCGCTGTGGAGAACTGCGCAATTCCACTTCATCCTCTATTGAACATCTTCGCCCCTTGTGGCAAAGCCTGAAAAACATGGGGCTGAACAGTGTGATTGCCACCGTCTCCTGGGATCTTTTTGAGCCTGAGGAAGGCGTATTTGCCTACAAGCTCATTGATGTGCTGATCTCTGATGCTGAAGAATAGGGACTGAAACTGATTTTCATCTGGTTCGCTTCCTGGAAAAATGCGGAATCCTACTATACGCCTGAATGGGTTCAAACAAATCTTGAGCGTTTCCCGCGCGCCCTTGACAGGAACGGGGACAAGATCCATTCTTTGAGCTGTTTCGGAGAAGAATCCGTCTGTGCGGATGCCAAAGCCTTTTCCATGTTTATGAAGCATCTTGCCGAAGTCGACAAAAACGGAACGGTTCTCATGATTCAGCTGGAAAATGAATGCGGACACCTGGGGACAGACCGGGATTACTGTGAAGCCGCTAATGAATTATTTCATTCTGCTGTTCCTGAAGAGCTTACAAAATATCTCACAGACAATCGTGCCAATCTCTCTCCCTATCTTCAGCAGCATTTGACATCTGGTCCCATTTCCGGAACCTGGGAAGAAGTTTTTGGAGAAGGCGCCTCCGAATGTTTCATGGGATATCACCTGGCAAAGTATATTAACCTCGTAGCCGAAGCCGGCAAAAAGGAATATCCTCTGCCCATGTTTGTCAATGCCTGGCTGTTCCAGGGAGATGATGAACCTGCAGGCAAACATCCATGCGGAGGGCCTACACCCCAGATTTCCGATATCTGGAGATGCGCAGCACCTGAAATAGACGCTTTTTCCCCGGACCTGTACAGGATGGATGTTTTTGCATGGACCTGTGATCAGACGCTGCGTCTTGCAGGCAATCCGCTGCTGATCCCGGAATTGAACAGAGACCGCAATCTGGTTTCTTCCATTTTCTGTGCAGCAGGAAAAGGTGCAGTCTGTGTTTCCCCCTTCGGAATTGACGACCTGGCACGGGAATTCCTCCAGAATCCGAATGCCACAGTGCCGGGCCTGCTTAAAAAGACCTATGGTGTTCTGGAAGCATGTTCCGGACAGCTTCTGTCTGCGGAAAACAGCCGCATGCGCGGATTCCTGCAGCTGCAGGACCATGATGAAGTCTGTCTTGGCAACTACCGCTTTGAATTGAATTATACGCATCCTCTCAGTGAAGAGAATGTGCGCGGCGGAGGATTTATTATCCAGATTGCTGAAAATGATTTTCTGATTGCGGGCATCAATGTATGGATCAGTGTTTTCTCACTTACAGAAAAATATTGCGAAACGGTGTTCCGGGATGAACTGTTAGTAAGAGATGGAACTCTGCGCCGCGGCAGACGTCTCTGCGGGGATGAACTGGCCATTCATCTGGGACACGAACCCTGCAGCATTTGCCAGACTAGATTTTTTGCATATTCCTGATGAATTGCTGAGCCAGGAGTATCTTCCTGAATTTATTTATTCCGGAAAATACGTTCTTGAAACGCTACAGTCCGGAATTTCTTTTGTCTATTCCGTAAAAAAACATCTAAGTCAACTTTTTCCTTGGAAAGGAGTTCTTTCAATGCTGAATAACCATACAAATCCAGTGATAGACTGTTTAATAACCCGCCGCAGCTGCCGTGCCTACTCAGACCGCAAAGTCGATCTGGCCACCCTGCAGGAAATCCTTCATGCAGGGACCTTTGCCCCATCCGGAGGGGGCGCACAGAGTGTCACTTTTGTAGCCATACAGAATGCCAGTCTTATTGAGGAACTGGAAAGGAAAAATGCAGAAATTCTCGGCACGCCTGGCGCCCATCCATTCTATGGAGCAGGCACTGTCATTGTAGTTCTGGCGGATCCCCAGCGGCCGACCTGCGTAGAAGACGGGGCGCTTGCCATGGGCAATCTGATGAATGCAGCCCATGCACTGGGAGTCGATTCCTGCTGGATTCACCGCGCACGGGAAGTTTTTAACTCCGAATGGGGAAAAGCCCTGCTGAAACGCTGGGGCCTGCCTGAACGTCTTATTGGCATTGGCCACTGCATTCTCGGCTACGATTCAGGATCCGGAATACGTCCAGCCGCTCCAAGACGTGAGGATTCTGTTCTAATCATCAGTTAAAGCTCTCTAAGTACCCATCTCTCCAAGAGAGCTCCTGGAGCTTTTGAAAAAAAGAACTGGCAACTTCATCCGGCAACTGTAAGGAATGGAAAGACATCCTGATCAAAATGTTTTTCTTTTCCTTGCCACGCCGGAAAAACCCCGGTTTCCTGTCTTATAAAATTCTACCCGGAACACTCAAAATTCACGGCTGAGAAACATACTTCACAAGAAAAGGCCTCTTCTTCACGGGGACTTCCTTCCTCCCCGGCTTGATTTACACTACCCGTAGATTTTACAGTCTTTGATTCCACGCTTTTCTCCATCCGTGGCTTTTCTCAGATCCTTACAGATTTGTCTGCATTCCCAAAGTCTATCCCCTTTTTATTATTTACAGTATGACTGTAAGGATAGTTCCTTCCTGAGTTGCCCTGAGTCTTCCGCAACTTTTTCACGCTCTCCTGCTGAATCAAAAAAAAACAATCAGTACAGTGCTGTAGTGGAATACATGGAACATATGGAAGCAATACAAACTTCAAAGGTGGGTATAGCCCTTATTTAATAAGTTCACAGAATTGTTTTTCAGTTAAGCAATACAAATTCAAAGGTGGTATAACCCTGGCAAACAAGTCTTCTTTCTGTTCCCAGCGGCAGAAGATACTTGACCATCTTTATTTTAGCTTTCTGGAAAGCCCTGACTGACAAAGGGATCGCCTGTTTCCTAAGGATGATGATTTCTCCGTCAAAAAGGGAAAAAACGATAAGATTCACTGCAAGGATTTTCAGTTGGAGCAGGCCCTGTACATTGGCAAAGCGAACCGGGGAATCAGGATTTTTTATGATAATAATTCTGTTGTTCCGGGACATCGCTTCAGCTTCACTTACCCCCTGTCATCCGGAAAATCCACAGATGTCCTTCCTGAAAGAATTGCAGGCATCGCTTCAGCTTCACTTACCCCCTGTCCTGCCCGATCAATGGGGCCCGTTCAGCATTCAAAAGAAAAAATTAAAGTATCTGATAGGGTTTTCTACGTTTCGGAACAGGATGGAATACAGGATGTTCCGGATCCGATAAGTCAATGCCGCTGGCAAAAAACTGTTCCGACAACCCTGATGCGGCTGTCCGTAATGCCAGAATCAATCGATGCTGCGTGGGAATCTATGGCTGTTCCGGAGCATCCAGGATGATTTCCGGCGTAAAATCTTTATGGATCCACACCAGTGCCCATCCCTCCGGAACCTCATCTGCATGAATGACTCCCTCAGGAGCCACTAAATAATACGCATCTGCCAGCTGTTCTTGAATCATTCTTGCATAAATGGAATCTGCGGAAAGCTCTCGTTCCAGTTTTTCCATCCTGCGAATACATCTGTGATAGGCTCGGTTTGAAGACAGAGAATAATCCCATTTCTCCTCTTCGCCAAAAAGATTTGAAACTCTCACAGACGGTTCATTTTCACGAATCTCAGCCTCCAGTTCCTCCCGCAGTTTTCTGCATGCAGCGAGCTCTTCCTGAAGAGTCACATGCTTTTCCTCATTCATTTTTACTTTGAAAGAAGATCTGGACAGTACCGTCATTGCCAAAGCCGTTCGTACAGGATACAAATCTGTTCTTCCGCCATGCGGCAACCAGAAAGCTGCAGCATCTGCTTTCTGACGTCCCAGGAGCAGCGGTACTTTCATTGCAGCTCCGGAAGGCTGAAGTGTTCCGAGAAATCCCAAAGCCGCCCTGCGCAATGTAACACTGTTCATGACAGGCGTAAAAATACTTTTTCTTGCGGATTTCTTCCTTGCAAAATCAGGCGAAACAGTCGAAGACTCTGGAATATTTTCAGAAAAATCCTCCACCCGTTCCGCTCCGCCATTCTCTCTTTTATTGGAGGATTCGTCAATATCTACAGAATTTTCCTCTCCGGACAATCCCTCCGTCCTGATACTTTCCTGCGTCTTTTCAGCGGCATCTTCTTCATAATTTTCTACAAGAACAGCCTTTTCCCATGGTGTTTTTTCCATGTCTGTCTGTCCTGCGCTGTCTGCCACTCCCCCGGAAACCAATTCCTCTGCAGAAAAGACTGTAAGACGGCTCTTCTCTTCAAGTCTTTCTGGACCAATCTGCTCTGCAGAAGCATCTGCTGCTGGGAAAACCCGCTTTTCCGGATCCGTTCCGGACCCGGAAAAAGACGGGGAATTTTCAAATTCACTGGATTCATTCGTGTTTACAGTATTCTCTCCTGCCGGGGATGCAGCCATAACAGAACCTGGGACGCTATTGTGTGTCCATGCTCTGTCCGACTCCTCATCATGATGTTTTTCAGAAGAAGACTGAAGTGCATCATCCGGTTTTTCCTCCCTGAAATGACGGTTCAGCCATGCATCAGCAACAGCATCATCTTCATCGTGAGTATCTGCTGCAAAAGAAGCGCTGTCAGACTTCCACATGGAGGGAAGCTCCGGCTCATTTGCGGATTTTTCAACAGAGACTTCTTCCGGATTTTGTTCCTCTTCCTCCGGAAGACCGCCTGCACTTAGAAGAGCCTCCAGGGCATCCTCCTCCGTGTCAAAATCAACCTTCTGCAGAAGACGGGATACGTCCCGGACTTTTCTTCCGGACGTCTTTTCTTCGACATTCTTCTAGGATTCCATGTCCTCATAGAAGCCGAAAGACATCTGAAGATCATCCTCTTCGCCGTATCCCATTCTTCAATACTCCCGATTGTTAAAAGGCTATGAAAAAATACTGTTTCACGGAATCTGCGTCATCAGGAATTCTTGACAACATCAAGGTTGTCGAGGGAATTTCCGATCAGCTGACTCATATCGCCCAGAGCCTCACCGGGTTTCAATGCGGCAGAAACCTCTTCACCGGCAGCCTTAAGGTCGGCTTCATTGAAGTCTTCCTCAAGAGCCTTAATGCTCAACCCAATACGACGTTCTTCCTTGTCAATCTTGATTACGCGGGCTTCAATTTCCTGGCCGAGAGAAAGTTTGTCCTTGACCTTTTCAACACGATCCTTGCTGATCTGGGAAATATGAACCAAACCGTCGATCTTGTGGGAAAGCTCAATAAATGCACCGAATGCGGTAATTTTAGTGACTTTACCTTTGACGACATCGCCGATTTTGTAGATTTCTTCAATGTTAGCCCAGGGATCGACTTCCGTCTGTTTAAGGCCGAGAGAAATTCTCTGCTGCTGCGGATCAATGTCCAGAATAACAGCCTCCACTTCATCGCCAACTTTCAGAACTTCATTCGGATTGTTGATCTTGCGGGTCCAGGACATATCAGACACATGAATCATTCCGTCGATATCGTTTTCGATTTCAACGAATGCACCATAGCTGGTCATGTTGCGGACTTTACCCTTGATACGGCTGCCGACCGGGTATTTTTCAGCCAGAACTTCCCACGGATTGCGGGTTTTCTGACGGAGACCCAGGGAGATTTTCTTGCCTTCCTTATCGATATCGAGCACCACAGCTTCAACAATTTCACCGACACTGACCACATCGCCAGCCTTGGTAACGCGCTTGGTCCAGGACATTTCAGACACATGGATGAGTCCTTCCACGCCCTGTTCGATTTCGACAAATGCACCGTAAGGCATGATGTTGACAACTCTGCCTTTAACTGTGCTGCCTACGGCATATTTCTTTTCCACATCATCCCACGGATTCTTGGTTTTCTGCTTGAGACCCAGGGATACACGTTCCTTATCGTAATCAATGTCCAGGATCATCACTTCAATTTCCTGGCCGATTTCGAGCATTTCATTGGGATGCGCAATTCTTCCCCAGCTCATATCGGTAATATGCAGAAGTCCATCCACTCCGCCGAGGTCAATGAATGCACCGAAATCGGTGATATTTTTGACCACGCCTTTGCGAATCTGGCCAACCTGCATTTCCTTGAGGAGAGAAGCACGGCGATCCTTGCGGGATTCCTCCAAGAGTTCGCGGCGGGATACAACAATATTTCTGCGGTCCTGATTGATCTTGAGGATCTTGAAATCGTATTCCTTGCCCAGGAAATCATCCATGTTCTTAACCGGGCCGATATCAATCTGGGAACCGGGCAGGAATGCTTCCACGCCGTTCAGGTCGATGATAATACCGCCTTTGACGCGGTGTTTCATGACGCCTTTGATGATACTGCCTTCTCCATATTCAGAAGTAATCTTCTGCCAGGATTTGATGAAATTGGCTTTCTGAAGGCTGATGCCGGGCATGTTCTGCTCGTTTTCGATTTCTTCGAGGAAAACATCAACTTCGTCGCCGACTTTGACCTCTTCCCAGTTTCTGAATTCGATGGCAGGGATAAATCCTTCCGCCTTGTAACCGATATCCACGAGTGCGCCATCCTGGCGTTTTTCCACGATTGTACCATGAACAATGGTATCTGTGGCGAAATCATTTTTGGTTTCAGTGTTGAGGAGTTCTTCCATGGAAACATTGGAAGAAGTATCCACGTAGCTCTTCAGAGCCGGTGCGGAAGCGTTGTTTTCCGTTGCTGTGTTCATTTGTTTGTCTTTTTTTCTTTAGGTTGGTTAGGTTAATGCGTTTTACCGCTGCGCAGTAAATCCCTTTGATTCAAAGCGCATTCAGTTAATGTACATAGGGATTTGGATAAATCAAACTTTTTTCAAATTTTTCCTGACGAATTTCCATGATTTTTAAGGATTTTCATTTTTCACGGGATTTCTTTTCATGCAGGATGTCCTCTTCGACAGATCCCTGGCGCTTGTCTGATGAAAAAATCGTTTTTCACGTTATATTATACGTTATTATATTCTACTTCACTGAACATTTCATTAAGCGGTTTTCATTCATTGTGAGAACTGTTTTTCGAGAGGACACAGGCTTTTCCATGACAAAACCTATGATTGAACTGCATCAGGTAACCCTTATGCGAGGAGAAAAACTGCTTCTTGAAGACGCTGATTTCATCCTGCCGGAAGGAAAAACGGCCGTAATTCACGGGCCATCCGGCTGCGGAAAATCTTCGCTTCTCTGTGCAATTGCCGGACTTTTTCCTGTTCAGGCAGGGGTTATCCGGGTCGACGGACTGGAGCTTACACCCCGTACAGCTTCAGAGATCCGCTGCCGCATTGCCTATATTCCTCAGGAGCCGCTGATGTGCGCAGATCATGTGAAAGACGCACTGGAGCTCCCCTTCACCTTTAAAGCGCATGCAGGCAAAAAACCTGATGAAAAGCAGATGACTGAAATTCTGGAGCAGCTCTGTCTTCCATCTTCGATTCTTCATCGAGAAAGTCTGAATCTTTCCGGCGGCGAGAAGCAACGTGTTGCAATTGCCAGAGCTGTACTTCTTGGGAAGACCATCTTTCTGGCAGATGAAATTACATCTTCTCTGGATGCGGAATCCAGAGAAGCAGTTCAGGCATTGCTCCGTTCCAGGAACTATACGCTTCTGGCAAGCTCGCACGACGCTTTTTTTCTTTCATCCGGAGATGTGCTGCACTATCGTCTTGGAAACGGGAAACTGCTGTCGGAAGACAAAACGCCCGCGGATGATGCGGATGATAAAGGGAAAATGGAGGTTTGCTGATGGCTGCCGGATCACCTATTGGAATTACACCGCTCTCTCTTTTATGGAGTTATCTACTGCTTCTGCCACCTCTTTTCATTTCCTGGAAATGGGGACTGAGCATCAACCGGAAAATTCTCACAGCTGCCGTTCGAATGACAGTTCAGCTGTATTTGATGGGATATTATCTTGGCTGGATTTTCCGACTCAATTCCCCATGGCTGAATCTGGCATGGATTTCAGTGATGCTGATCGTGGCCAACATAGCCTCTCTCCGTCAGAGAGAGTTGTCCTTCAGAACGCTTTTCTGGCCTACGACTATCGGCAATATTCTCGTCTTTTTCCCGACAGTGGGATTCTTCATGCTGCTGGTTGTCCAGAATACAAGCCCTTTTGCGGCACAGTTTCTGATCCCGGTGGCAGGCATGCTCCTTGGCAACACCATGCGGGGTAATACCATTGCGCTGGAACACTTTTTCGGAGAACTGCGCAGAAATCCAGGAGAATACACAACACGTCTTCTTATGGGAGCAACCCCTGCAGAAGCTTCACAGCCTTATCTCTATTCGGCCATGCGTCTTACGACACTGCCCCATCTTGCTGTCATGGCCACGGTCGGAATTGTCGCCATGCCTGGTATGATGACAGGTCAGATGCTCACCGGAGCTGTCCCCATGAAAGCTGTCATGTATCAGCTTGCCCTTATGATTGGGGTCTTTGCCTGCCGTTTTATGGCCGCATTTGCGAGTCTGCTCTGTGCCAGACAAGTTGCATTTGACGAATTCGGCATTCTGCGTCCTGAAGTATTTTATAATGCCGGAGGAGGGAAAAATGGACCGAAAAAGCAGCTTTCTTCAGGGATGAATGCTTCTTCCGGCAAAAAATAAAACTGCCTTCAGTCTCTTGTCGGATAATATACAAGAACAGGAACACAGAGAAAGGCAAATCTACCTCCGAAACAAAGGAACGGAAGCATTTGAACCCTCGCTCGACAGATTCTGAAAAACTGAAAGTACAAGTCTTTCACATTTTCCTGTATTTTCCGATTGCTTTTCCATAAACTGGCAATATTCTATATAGGAAGATCGACAGGAAGTGCAAAAGGAAGAATACATTTCATGGATAACCGTTATTCATGAAAAAATCTTCTCCGGAAAACCTGTACTCGGAAACAGATAGGAAAAATGTCCGAAATGCAGCCGTATTTTTCTGTTTTTTCCCAGTAACACCGCATTTTTGGAAAAAATTCGGGTGATTTTCATGGAGCCAAAGCCAGAGGACAAGCGGTCTTTCCCGACCCCGGAACCTTTATCGCCTGATTGCCGGCATGGTGAAAATCTTTCTGTTCCAAAGAAAGACAACAGGAAAATGCCGACAGTCTTCGATTTCAACAGGCAATATTCTCCACGGCTTGCTTCAGATACATCCGCTCCTGAATATTCCACATGTTTCTGGGATCAAAAAGAGAAAGCAGCATTCTCCTCTTTCTCCCTGCCGGGGCTCGGTTGCATGTCGCTTTCAAGCCTTTATCATTGAATGTTCAATGAAAAAACAAAATAAAATTCTTATTCCGGAGCAGTCCGGAAACAGAAAGGATTTCTTCCACGAATGGAAATAGTTGCAGGAAAAGCAAAAGGGATCTCCCTGCGTTCCCCGGAATCCAATGATGTCCGCCCCACAGCAGTGCGTGCACGCAGAGCGCTCTTCGACAGTCTGGGAGATCTTTCAGGCCTGGTCTTTGCCGACCTCTGTGCCGGAAGCGGAGCCATGGGATTGGAAGCAGCCAGCCGCGGAGCAGCAAAAGTTTATTTTATTGAAAAGAACGCCTCTGTACTGCGCCTGATCCGTCAGAACTGTACTAGAATTCAGCGCGCCGGCGTGGAGACTGAATTTGAATTCATTCAGTGTGAAATTCCATCTTTCCCTGCCCGTCTGCTCCACGGAGATTTGCCGGATATTATTTTTGCAGACCCGCCTTATGATCTTTCCACAAAACTGCTCAAAAGCATCACAGGCAATCCCGTTTTTCTCGACTGGGCAGGAAAATGCACTCTTTACTGGGAGCTGCCGGATGCCGGAGCTCAGTTGGAACCGCCTTGTGATCCATGGAAAATTGTACAGATCCGTACTTTAGGTCCCGCAAGATTCCTCATTTTGAAATGCAATTTATAAGGCAGATACAAAATTTTTCTGAAATAGCTGAAAAAAACACTTTTCAAGATTTGACATCTGCATTTTATTACTGTAGTGTACGTGAAGAGGGACGCTTTTTGAAATGAGAATCAAGCAAATATATATAAACATAAATATCATGATTCAGTAAGAACTAGGAGATTCAGATGGGTATTGCAAACAAGGTTATCAATATCTAGATATTGGTAGCAGCAGTGGCAGCGATCGTTTTTGGATTCATGCTGTTTAACAAACGCGAACATATTTCAGAAACCAGCAGGAAAATGGGCGACGCCATTGTTTCCAGCACGAAAAAAATGAATCCCGGGGCCTCCATCAGCTCCGATGCACTGGCTGTCAATAAAACAGCAGAAGAAATTGATTCTGCCATGGGGCAGTTCAACAAAGCTGTATCTCAAACGCTGAGCCAGCGCGACGAAATGGCAGATACTTATGCCGATTCTGCAACACTTCTCGGACTTGCTCCGGAAGGCAAAGATTCTGTATCCAAACAGGATCTTATTGATGAAAAGGTTTCATTGAAAGATGTCAGCAGCGGCATTCAGAGCAAGTTCGTGCGGGATGCGGCTTTCGTCTCAGGACTCCATGAACTGGCAAATATCTACAATGAAACCCTTTCTGATTCCGTCATCGCGAATGATGACGCCTTGATTGGCATTTACAATGACTACATTGAAATGACTGCTGCTAATGAAAAACTCAATCAGTCCTATCATGACGGTCTTGCCAACATCTACAAATCCATGGGCATTCAGGCTAAAGAATTCGGCAAAAATGGCGAAATCAATGCATTTGATGTCAATCAGGCTGCAGCAATGGCTTATATTGCCCAGGCTCAGACAAATGCCAATGACTTGAAAATGGCTTTGGATCAGCTTGAAGCTATCAAGAAAAATGCCAGCGGACAGGAAGGCGATGCGGTCCACGCTGTTACAAAACTCAAAGAGCTGCAGGCAGATTATGACGCCCTTAAAAAGGAAAACCTCAGACTCAGAAAAATTATTGATCCCAATGATACCGGAGAAGGCATCCTGAGCATTGAAAGAGCCGTTGCAGATTTCCCGTTCCTGCGTAAAATTCAGGGGAAAGTGGTATTTGTCAATCCTGAAATGGGTTTTGTTATTCTGGATCTCGGTCCTACAACACGTATCATGATGGAAGAAAACGGCAAACTTCAGGAAGTTGAAGCCACAGTTCCTTCTGATGGAATTATGACTGCAGCTACCTCTCTTTCTGAAGACGGCCAGTATACCGGCAGAGTTCAGATTGTGGAAATTGGAGAGAATCAAACCATTGCCAATATTCTTTCCAACAGCAACATTCCAAATGTAGGCGATGTAGTATTCTTCTCTGAAATCGACCTGGAAAATATGAAACAGATCCGTTACGCAAAAATTGCAAAAGCTGCTGCAGAACGTGCGACGCAGGTTGATGAAACCCAAGAATACGAAGATGATGAAAACGCCATTATCGGCGAAGAAGAGCTGGAGTAAGAATTTTATTTTTCTCCGGGAGATCCACCAGGAGGATCCGTTTTTTCAATGCTGATTCTCCTCTCCGTCCCCGGAGAAGAAATGAAAAGGAGATCATTTTATGTCCGGTAAAGTAATGACTATTCTGTCAACAGTGTCTCTGGTTCTGCTGCTTGCCGTATTGGTTATGCAGATTCTGGAAATGAGGACTTACCTCATGTTTTAACAAAAACTTGAATCATTTTGCATAATGAGAAAAGACCATGGTGTTGAATAAATTCAACAGACCATGGTTCTTTTTTTTCCAAACTGAAACTGAATCCTGAAGAACTCAATAAGAGGCAAAATCAATGAGAACAATTAAAAAAATACTGGATGGACAAATTCAGAATTCCCGCTTCGTAAACTCTTCCTGCAGAAAATTTTTCTGTTTTTTTCTTTCCAT
This sequence comes from uncultured bacterium, assembly GCA_949290385.1. Lineage (GTDB taxonomy): Bacteria > Verrucomicrobiota > Lentisphaeria > Victivallales > UBA1829 > CASERY01. Next base: position 28,740 of record CASERY010000038.1, read on the forward strand.
AACATTCCTATTAACCTTCAGTCTCGCCGGATGCTGCAACAGCAGTTATTCTCATGACAGAGACAGAAGCAAGGATCGCAATATTCATCAGCCTCGTTCACATCAGTACAGCAATCGTCCATTCAACCGACGCACAGAGTGGGAAGTCAATCCATATGGCAGGGACGGTTTCCGGAATTGATCCAAATCCTGTAAAAAATGAATTTGACAGAATAGCTATTATGAATCTATAGATATTCTCATCTTCCCGTTCTGCTGACAGGAAATCCTATTGTATTTTTGCAGCCAGAGGAAAAGGCTCAGCCGGATACAAACTCAACTTTCTGAAAGCATACAGTCTCAAGGCGTCTAATGAATAAAGGAACCTTGTTTTTTCCGCAAAATAAATGATCGGAAGGAACAAGAGGCAAAAAAAGAAAAAGTCCCTTTATTTTTCTATTATTGGTGTGGTTCTGACAGACACAATGCAGAATAATACTACACAGCTTCAAAAAATTCCTATATGAACAGATTCTGTTCCAATGTGAATCAACCTAAATAATCTGCTGCACAGCTCTTGTTATAAGCTACTTTTTCAATTGAAAGAAAGAATCCATACAAATTTCTGCAGTTCCACGTTAAAACATCTGGCACTGGACATTTTTTGACAGAAAAGAATTCAAATGAATTGAAATATATAAATTTCTCCGCTTGTAATCAAGCGAAGAAGTGTTTATAATAAACTGTAGTGTAAGACAAACTCCGGTTCGGCATTTGTATCTGTGCCGGATAGATTGGATTTGTAATAAACTGTAGTAAAAACAAACAGCCTTCAGTTACAAATTTATTTCAGGGAATACAGCAACAGGGAAAAATAACATCTGTATTTTCACCATTCAGGGAGGGCAGACTTGTTGTAAAAGTCGAAGCATGAATATAAAATTTTTTTCATATTCATGCAGAAAACAGTGCATCACACAATCCGCAGATCCTGTATAAAGAATACAAGAAACGTCATTGATTGGGAACAGTGCCATTTTCAACTGGTAAAAAAACTAAAAGGAGGTCTTGCATGCATCTTTTCTCATGGAAGTTTCTCAGACGGGCATTTCTTATTCCCGCCTTCTGCCTGATGACAGTTGTAGCAAGTAAAGTCAATGCTCAGAATTCTCCTGAGAACACTACCTCTGAAAACAGGAAATTTGCAGCCCTTCAGTACCTGCCTGAAGGCCATACTTTTTACTTTTTTAATGACAACACATCTTATAAAAAAATCCATGAGATTGTCCCTCTGATCATGAATCAGGAAAAGGACTTCTTTCAGGATGGCGATAAAAGTTTTCAAGACATGCCGGGGTCTTTCGCATAGAGCATGAAAATCGATATCAACGGAGATGAAAGCAAAGTATTGATCCTGGCAGCTTTTCTTCTGGACAATCCGGAAGACATAAAAGCAATAACAGACAGAATTTGTAATCCCGAAACTGGAGAAATGATAGAACAGGTAATTCAGGAAAAGACAGATCCTGAAGCAAAGATTCATTATGAAGAACAGATTTTCCAAGGGAAAAAGGCTTTCTGTTTCTTTTTTGACACTCCAAATGCTTCATATCCTTTCAAATTCCGTTTTGTACGGGAAAGTGACCATTTGTTTACATGCTGTCTTGTCATCAACTCGGATCTTCCGGAAGAAAGTCCCTTCCTTGCAGAACCCCGGGAAGTCAATCCGCTGATGAAAACCAGCGGCACCATTTTGGGCGTTGCAGTATACCTGTCTGCATGGTACGATATCTTATTTATGGACAAGCCTGAACAAAAATATATTCAGGACGATCCGGTTCAGGAATGGGTTAGCTGGCTGGCCAATACGAAATTTGCCATGGCTCGTATTTACGATGAAAATCAGAGTCCTAAAATCATTGCCGTTTTCACTGCAGAAAATGATGCCACAGTGCAAAGAAACATTCAGTATGGCCAGATGCTTCTGGATCTGTACAGTCAGAATCCGCAAGCTCAACTTCTTTTCCCGAATCTCACGACTGAACAGGCTGGAAAAGATTTCATTCTGAAAGCCGATGTAAACATGACTCTGGCACTCTCCTATTTGACCATTTTAGCAGCACAGTCGCAGATGGACACAAAAGAAGATCAGGGCCTCCGCCATTACAGGGCAGTGCCGCTCAATGATTCCGGAACAGAATTCAGACTGGAGAGACTCGATGATGATTCGGAACCGCCACAAATTATTCATATTCCATGAATTCAGCCCTGAAGATAAAACACAGCTTTTTTTCACATACAAAACGTCTTAACATATAGTAAAAATGCCCCCTCAGGAAACTGCAGGATCTAACAGAAAAGAAGGTATTCTGACAATTTTCAGGGAGACATAACAACAGGAAGGAGGAGAGGAAACAGAAAGTACCGCTGTTATTCTTTTCAGACCCCAATCAAATCAGTCTTTGACTTTTAAATGAATTATTAAAAAAAGGAAAAACAAAAATGAGTATTTCATTCAAAAAAATTCTGATGGGAGCCTCTCTTGCTCTGTCGGTTTGCGTGATGGCAGCCGCAAGTGCAATAGGTGCAGATTCAAGCACAGCCCCTTCCAATGACAACAAAGTTACAGCGCTGCAATATCTTCCAGCGGACAGCACGATTTACTTCTTCAGCGATAATATGGCATATACCAATATCCCTGAACTTGTAGCTCTGGTAGAAGAAATGAAAAACCTATCTCAGAGCACCCAGACGCTTCCAGTACAGCAAGATTTTCCGGGATCCAGTGCATTCTCTGCTTCTTTGGACTTTTTCCCCGCTGAAAGCGGCGGTGTAGACTGCAAAATAAAAATCTTCGGAGTGACGCTTCTGGACAATCCGGAAGATACTGAAAAAGCTTTGGCCCCAGTCATTGATTCACAGTTTATTGAAATGCTGCAGCAAGCACTCTCGACACAGGGAAATTTCGACATACAGTTTGAGGAAAAAGCTTTCCAGGAGAAAAAAGCTTTCTTATATTCTATAAAGTCTCCTGAACTTTCTATTCCGATAAACATGCGCATCGTTCAGGAAAGCGATACAATGATCTCATTCTGTATTGCCGTCAATTGCGAACTTCCGGAAGAAAGTCCCTTCCCCGCAGAACCACAGCCAGTCAATCCACTGATGGAAACTACGAACACAGTTTTTGGAATTGCAGTGCTTCCCTCCGCCCTGTGCAAACAAATTATGGACTAGCTTGGAAAAGAATATAAGCCGTCCCTTCCGGAAGATCAGGAACTTATTAATTACGCAATCAATACAGATTTCGCCATGTTCCGTGCTTATACCGAAGGATAGTCTCTCAAACTGACAGCCCTTTCTTCTGCCAAGGATGACGCCATGGCCCAGAAGACTATGGGTTATTTCCAGGAAATTCTGAATGGGTACAATCAGGAGCCTCAGGCAGCACTCTTCCTGCCGAATCTCACGGCTGAACGGGACGGCAACAATGCCATCCTGAAAGCTGATGTAAATATGCCCCTTATAGCCTCTTACATGACAGTTTTCATGGCCCAGATGATGATGGAACTGCAAAATCAGGGAGATGATTCCATCTATGAAGACTATCCTATGGATGAAATGGACGTAGAGTATGAAATAGAAGAAGTCGAAATCACCCCGGATCTTGAACAGGAAACAGTTGATTCACATTGAATAAAAAAGATCTCTGATCCAGAACCAGGCAGACAGACTGGGTTAAAAGCCTACCTGGTTCTGGGGCTTGATGTTACCTGCGGGATATGGTAGTCCTTCACCATGTCCCGCATTTTCTCATGAGAAAGGATCTCCATAACAGGCTTGGAAAACAGATTCAAAAACTTGCAGATTTGATCTTATGAAAAAATTATTTCCAGGAATCACATGAAAGCCTTTTTCTCTCTTTTTTCCTCTTGAATGCAGATTTCTCCATTCCCGGAATCTCTTCTCTTTCCACAGCAAAAGCCAGACGCGGAACACTCTAAAATACGGGAAAATCGAGTATGAAACTCATGATATTCTAAAATGTAATATTCAATCCTCATTGAATAATGTCTGCTGTTCACGATTCAACCTGTCTTTTTACGGACTGACAGGAGCATCCACCATCATCTTTCCTGGTGGATTATTTAATACAGCATCTATTGAGGAATTTCAGGCAAGTTCGGAACTGAACCAGAGAGCCATTTTGAATAAAATTCAGTGCAGTCTCCCTGCAGACCTCTTGTCCTATCTCGAAAGCAGGAAATAAATTTATAGGGAAAATCGCCTTTATCCTCTCGGAAACCGGCAGGAAAGTATCTTCTGAATTTTCCGTTCATTAAAACGCTTTTCCAGAGACGGCCCGCACATACTCAAAAACATTCTTACAGCAGTTTCCGTTTTCTCTTTGGTATCCAGCAATGGAGGTATTTTCATCAGCTCGTCAAAAGAACGGATAATCTCCGCTGCCAAATCTCCATAAAACGATTTCAGTGCATTTTCAAGGTCATTTTCCCCCTGGAAAACTTTCTGGTAGCGAGTCATAGCCGGATAAATTAAAACCCGTGTCCGCGGATATCCGGAGCACATCAGGTTCCAGGGATCCCGTCTCTGCTGCACTTCAGAAGAAGATCCACCGGACATCTGATCGCCACCGCTGCGGAAATCTGTCCGGAGAAGCAGACTCGGAATATCCAGCATCCGGGCAGCCATGAACTCTGCAACAGTGCCGGAATCCAGATCCGGACCGTCAAAATTAAACAATGCAAGACGAGCATGAAGAAGCAGTTCATAATCGGCATCCCGGATTTCCAGTGCATCCGGACGAACCTCACATTCCCCGCTTTGCGGGAGCAAAGCCCTGTATATTCCGCCGGAACCGCGCATCACAGAATCAGCCAGCAGGTGATTTCCGATAAGATCTTTGTGATCAAAAAGATCCCCGGCAAAATAATAATCAAGCCTCATCAGTTTATCCCTTTACCTTTATCTTTATCTTTATCGTTTCTTTTCCTGCTTTTTCCGCAACAATAAAAAATGGCATGAAACACACTTGCTTGTGTCTCTCTTTTGGTTTTCAGAATACTTTTTTACGCATTTCTGAATCTTAGAGTTCCGTAGCGGGTTCCGGATAAAGTTCATAAAGTCTGCGCATTGCCATGGAAAATGCAGCCATAGTCATCCGGGCATCAAATCCGGCACGGTGTGCTTCTCCGGGACAGTCATCCTGCAGCTGAAGACTGTTGCGCAAAGCCTGCAAACTGTAGCTTGGCAGGCCCGGATATGCTTTGCGGATTAGAACAATACTGTCAAAAGCTCCTCCTTTAACCAGGGGCAGCCCGCTTCGGGCAAGACTCTCCTGCAGGAAGGAAAGATCAAAACGTGCATTGTGAGCCACAAGCCGGGATCCTCGAATGAAATCCAGAAAAGCATAGGCCGCCTCTGTAAAACGGGGCGCATTTGCCACCATTTCATTGGTAATGCCGTGAATCTGTGTCGACCGGACAGGAATGGCCATGGATGGATTTACTAATGTTTCAAACTGAGACAAAGTCCCGTCCACCTCTATACGGACAGCTCCAATTTCCACAATTCGGTCCCGAATTGGACTCATTCCTGTGGTTTCCAGGTCGAAAACCGTAAAAGGTCCCAGCTTCATCCATTTATCCATTGAATTCTTTCCTCCGGAAATACAAGAATGCCGGCTCTGAGGGAATTTCAGTTGCCGGCATTCTTCTGTACAGCATCTTAGAACTCGTAGCCGTCCGGATGCTTCTGCATCCATTTCCAGACGGAAGCAATAATTGTTTCTGCATCCTCGTACTGGGGTTTCCATCCCAGTTCCCGGCGAGCCTTATCCGAACAGGCAATCAGTCGCGGGGGATCTCCGGGACGGCGAGGAACAACATCTGCCGGAATCGGATGTCCGGTCACTTTTCTTGCAGCTTCCAGAATCTGCTTGACGCTGAGCCCTGCTCCTGTTCCAAGATTATAATGTCCGCTTTCAGGAGCATACAGGGCTTTTTCATGCGCCTGAGCAAGATCAAGCACATGAATATAATCCCGGATGCAGGTTCCGTCCGGCGTATCATAGTCATCCCCGAACAGCATAGCCTTTGCCCGCTTTCCGGCAGCAACCTGAAGCAGAATCGGGATCAGGTGGGATTCCGGATTGTGGTCTTCTCCATAATTTTCAGAAGCACCTGCCGCATTGAAATAACGCAAAGCTGCATACTTCAGTCCATGAATATCGCTGTACCAGCGAAGAGCCTTTTCAAAGCAAAGCTTGGATTCGCCATAAGGATTAATGGGCTTCTGCGCAGTGGTTTCCCGGATAGGCATCTCTTCCGGAATACCAAAGGTTGCTGCCGTGCTGGAAAAAACAAAACGTTTTACTCCACCTTTGACTGCCGCATCCGCCAGATTGATGGCATTGCCCAGATTGTTTTTAAAATATTTCCCCGGATCCTTCATCGATTCGCCGACCAGGGAAAATGCGGCAAAATGCATTACCGCATCGTAACGGCCTTCACAAAGACATTTAAAGAGAAAATCCCGATCCTCCAGATTGCCGTAAATAAATTTGGCTCTAGGATCTACTGCCTGTCTGTGCCCTGTAATCAGGCCGTCGAAAACAGTCACATCATATCCCTTGTCCAGAAGATATTCCGTACAGACACTTCCAATGTATCCGGCTCCGCCGGCAACAAATACTTTCATGGGACATACTCCTTGATTCATGTTGGGTTGAATGCAAAAAACAAAAAGAGCAAACTCGTCCATCTGAACACTGTGCGTTCTCCAGTGCATCCCGGAATATTTTACCGGAGGAAAGAGCTTTTTCGCAAATTAACAGCCTCCTGATTTCTGGAAAACCAAACCCGGCAGACCTCTGGAAAGTGCTTCCCACTCTGCGCTGTTCTGTCACACAGTACTGCAAATGCAAAATCTTTTAAAGTTCAGTTTTAAGCTTTTCTCTCATGCGCATAACTTTAGCAACAGCTTCTTCTGTGCTTTCTGCCCTTGCCAGAAGCACACCCAGTCTGCGGTGGCCGTTCAGCTCGCCTTTCCCGAAAATACGCATGGAAGTATCCGGCTCTGCAAGCACATCTTCCAGGCAGTCAAACGCAACCTGGCGGGAGTTGCCCTCCACCACGATAGCCTTGGATGCCGACGGGCCATGAAATGCAATATTCGGAATTGGAAGGCCCAGAATAGCTCTTGCATGCAGTGCAAATTCAGAAAGATCCTGAGAGATCATTGTAACCATACCGGTGTCATGGGGTCTTGGACTGACCTCACTAAAGATCACTTCATCCCCTTTAATGAACATCTCCACTCCGAAAATACCCCGTCCGCCCAGAGCGTCCGTAATTTCCTTGGCTATATGCCGAGCCTTTTTCAATGCTTCAGGACTCATTGCCTGGGGCTGCCAGGATTCCTGGTAATCTCCACCCACCTGATGATGTCCGATTGGCTCCAGAAAACTGGTTCCTCCAATATGGCGTACTGTCAGGAGCGTAATTTCATAATCAAATTTGACAAAGCCTTCCACGATGACTTTTCCAGCTCCGGCCCGTCCCCCTTCCTGGGCAATGTGCCAGGCTTTTTCCACTTCCTCTGAAGAACGGATCATGGACTGGCCGTGTCCGGAAGAACTCATAATCGGTTTTACAACACAGGGAATGCCAATCTCCTTCACGGCCTGGCAGAATTCCTCATACGTCGCCGCAAAGCGATAGGGAGAACAGGGCAGATGCAATTTCTCTGCCGCAAGACGGCGGATCCCTTCTCGGTTCATCGTCAGATACGCGGCATTGGCAGTGGGAATAACGGTATATCCTTCCTGTTCCAGTTTTAGAAGTTCCGTCGTGGCAATGGCCTCCACTTCGGGCACGATATAATTGGGTTTTTCTTTCTCAATAATCTCCCGGATGGCTTCTCCGGACAGCATATTCACTGTATAATGACGGTGTGCCACCTGCATAGCCGGTGCATTTTCGTAACGGTCCACAGCGATCACTTCCACGCCTAAACGCTGCATTTCGATGGCAACTTCCTTACCGAGTTCCCCGCTTCCAAGAAGAAGCACTTTTACTGCGGACGGAGTCAATGCTGTTCCAAGTTTCGTCATATTCAGATCCTTTCTCCCCAGGGCCGATCAATTTTTTCTGGAATATGAATAACATACCCTGAAAGCCTGTTTTTTTCAATCCTGAGCCGGAAACTTTCAGAACAAATCACAGCCCCTTCCACAGTCCACAGCCTTTCAGGATTCGCAAAAATGCGAAAAGCTGATTTTTCGGCAGGAAATACAGCGTTTTAATTTTAATCATGCCGATTTTTTCGAATCCATCCGCATTCTCGGATCCACAAAGGCATAGGCAATATCTGTAAGCAGATTAATCACTACGAATAAAAAGGCCCCAAGTAAAACCAGAGCTTTCAGCAGCTGAAGATCAGAATCATTCAACGCATTAATGCTTTCATATCCCAATCCCGGAATGCCAAAAAAGCTTTCCAGAAGCAGACTTCCCGTAAACAGGAAAGGAAGCACCGTACTTGCCCGTGTTATAATTGGAATCATGGCATTTTTCAGCAGATGCTTCAGATAGAGAGATCCCATGGAAACCCCTTTGGCCCTGGCGGTGCGCAAATACTCCTTGTTGATTTCATTGACAAATACAGTTCTGTAAAAGCGCACCCCGCTGCCTGTTCCGCTGACAATGCCAATAGCTACAGGCAGCAGAAGATATCGCAAATCGCCCCAGCCCCAGACAGGAAAAAGATTCAGATAATATGCGAGAAACCACTGGCCGAAAATAATCAGAGCCAGATAACTCACACTCATACCTGCTACAGAAAGCACTACAATCGTTCTGTCAATCCACGTTCCCCTGTATGCACAGGAAATCAATGCCAGGAGGATCCCCAGCACAAGTTCTCCGAAAAAAATAGGGAGCATCAGGAAAAGAGAAGGCCACATTCCCTTCCAGAGTTTTTCCCGGATGGGTTCCCTTGTCTGCAGAGTCTTTCCGAAATCAAAAAAATGCACATAAGGAAAATCGGGTTTAAAGCATACAATTTCCTTCAGGGAATCCAGCAACTGTGAATCCCAGGCATGTTTCATGGGCCTGTAAAATGCAAGAGATTTTATTTCTGTTTCTTCCCGGGCTTTTCCGTTGTTTTCCATCCCGGAGCAGCTGTTCTGAATGATCAACTTTTCAGGGATGGCTTTCAGGATCAGCTCCCCTTCCCCATTTTCATCCGGCTACACGGAAATCCCGTTGACACATAAAGGGCCGGATGAAGAAAACACCATTCGAACAGACTCCTCTTTATCGAGTTCAAAATTTCGTGACAAAGCTATACAGGCATCTTTTTTCAAGGTCAATCCCTGATCTCCCGGGACAAAATTTCCTTCCAGAGCAATCCCTGCGAAATTGGTCCTTTTATCACTGAAATCTGCAGAACTGAAACACTCCGTCTTCTTCCATTTTCCCCAGAACAACGGCTTGTCCACCCCAAGACTCTACCGTAAATTTTCCACATCCTGCGGCGTGGGATTTTTCCCCAGGAGCGTCCCTGTGGGATCACCTGCTGCCATGCGGAACATCACAAAAGTAAGAACAAGCACCCCCAGAAGAATCAGAAGAGAATAAACACAGCGTCTGACGATATAACGCAACATAAAAGAAAAAATCCTGTTGTTCAAAAATTGTACATTTCTTCGGTCTCTTCAGTTTCACCCGATTTTATCCAGTGGAAAACTAAATGAGTTTTTCTCTTCCCGTTTCCCTTGTAAGCCATCCCCTCCTCCCCCCTCACTGCTGCAATATACCCCTGTTTCCCGGTTTAACAACCGGAATATACAGAGATTTCCCAAGGGTCTTCATGAACTGCTGTCCTGGGCCGTCTCTGGCAGAGATTTATTTCGTGGAAAAAGATTTCCCTTCTTCCAGTCATCTTCCACGACCATCAGCAGCGTTGCATTCCTGACATTTTCCGTCTTTACAGACACTTTCATTGCCGTACAACAGTAAAAAACAAATCAGTTCTGCTGTTCTCTCCGCCTGTATCCTGTATCTGTATCGACCATCTTCTCTTCGGACAAAAGAGTTTAAAATCCAACTGGCCGCTGTTCAACTCTAGGAACCCATAAGATTCGTTCAGAAATTCCCAGCGGGAAAATTCTCAGGTTGCGGTAACGTTTGTTAATGGCACTCAGCGAGGACGGCTAGAACAGAAAAAGATAAGGTTCCTCCTCATGAATCAACCGATGAAACTTGTGATAAAGCTCCATTCTTTTCTCCTCATCAAAACAGGTCCGGATCTCCTCAATAAGCTGATCCGCTTCCGGATTTGAAAAAGAAATATAGTTGCTGGAACTCGGCAGATCTGCTGAATCCGAATGCCACAGCTGATACGGATCCGGCATAATGGGAGAAGTCCAGCCAAGCACCACCGCATCAAATTTTCTGGAATCCACCCGGTCCAGAATCACAGACCACTCCAGGGAAAGGATATCCAGCTGAATACCGGCTTTAGCCATATCTTCCTTCAGAATCGGCAGCATTTTCTGGTAAGTGGTATTGGCTCCCGGATAAATAACGGTAAAGCGGAATGGCACACCGTTTTTATCCAGAATGCCATCGCCGTCACTGTCAGACCATCCGGCTTCCCGGAGCAGGGCACGTGCTTTTTCAACATCAAAGGCATAAGGCTCCACAGAATGGTCGTAATAAGGACTTTCTGTAAACAGGGGACCTGAAACAGGTTTCGCAAGACCGTAGTAGACATCCTTGAGGATCCGTTCACGATTCACCAGACTGCTCAAAGCCACACGCACCTTCTTATCCTGAAACAGCGGGTTGCGCAAATTCAGTCCAATGTAGTTGTAGACAGAAGATGGCGTCTCAATTTTCCGCAGATATCCGTTTTCTCCGAAAGGCGCCGAACCAGTATTGCTGATCCATTGCTCCGGTGTCAGGTTTACCTCATCCACGTCCTGGGACACCAGCGCCTGAAGACGGGTGCTGGGATGCTGAATCAATTCAAAAACAATATCCCGAATAGGCGGCATAATCCCGAGGCGTCTGCCGAAATATTTCTCAAAACGCTTAAAGCGCACAAATTTGCCCTTTTCCCAGGATTCAAACTGATAGGGTCCGCATCCCACAATCATGCGGTTGCGCTCATGATCTTCATTGAAGCGTGTTCCGTCAAAAGGCCCTTCATAGGCATGGTACAAATGGCGGGGAAGCGGCATGAGTCCCAGAGTAATCTCCTTTGCCATGAAGTAAGGCGTCTTCCATTCCACTTCAAATTCATAGTCATTGAGCACGCGGATTTCCTGAATGCCGGAAAGATATCCTCTTAAAGGTGCGGCATCCACTTTTTCATCCTGTATCACCTGAAGGAAAAACGCAAAATCCTGAGCTTTAACTTCCACATTCTTCCATTCCTTGCCTGTCACAGGATCAGTGAAGTCATGCCATAAGATGCCTTTTCGCAGTTTGATGCGATAAGTCTGCTGATCTTCCGAAACGGTCCATGATTCCGCCAGCATGGGCTGAAATTCATCCAGGCGCTCCCAGTTGCGTTCCGCCAGAGAATGATTCGCAAGATCCCAGAATGCGGCCACGGCTGCGTCATTGTTCAGAATGTAATTCATATTTCCTGTGTCAGAAGCCATCACCGTAATCAAACGTCCGCCGCTTTCTGCCTCCGGATCAAAAAATTCCGCATTGGCCGCAGGAACCTCATCCGCCATGCCGGATGCCTCCTTCCAAGCGCCCCGGACTCCCGTATAAGCGGGGAAATTCTATTGGATTTCCTGCATTTCCTGAATTTGTCTGCGCAGATTTTCCACTTCATAGCGGAGGCGGTCCGTGCTGACAACGAAAGCTATTCCGAAAAAAATGACAGCCGCCGTCAGAACTGTCACCACTATATTCAGATATGAATGATTCTGATACTGCATAACCCTGAAACCTCTCCCCTGAAATCTTGAATGGACACACTGCACAGCAAAGAAAAATACCATACTGCATGGATAATTTCAAAAGATTGCTTGAAAAAAAGCAGAAATTGTCCTATTGTGTTGTCATCTATATAAAAACACGGAGTATTTTTCCATGCAGGATCAGAAAAAATTAAAACTTTCCATTGTCATTCCTGTCTACAATGAAGAACGTTATATCGACGAAGTTCTTAAAAGAGTTTTCGCCGTGAAATTTCAGGACGGCGTGGAAATTGAAATCGTAGCAGTGGACGACTGCTCCAAAGATCACACACTGGCCCGCCTGCAGGAATGGGAGAAAAAAGGACTGATCCGCCTGGTATGCCATACCGTCAATGGAGGCAAGGGCGCGGCACTTCATACGGGATTTGCCGCTTCTACAGGAGATGTAATTACAGTGCAGGATTCAGACTTTGAATACAATCCACAGGATCTCCCCAAAGTTCTCCAGCCGATTCTGTCCGGAGATGCGGATATCGTATTCGGCGCACGGGAACAGTTCATGACACAAACCGGCTCTCATAAAGGCCTTTTCTGCGGCCATTATTTCATCAACAAGTTCCTGACCGTTTTCAGCAACCTCTTTTCCGGCTACGGTCTCAACGATATGGAATGCTGCTACAAAATGTTCCGCCGCGAAATCTATAACAAAATCACCCTGAAGGAAAATCGTTTCGGATTTGAACCGGAAATCACTTTGAAAACCTCCCGGCTGAAACCCCGGTATGCGGAAGTGCCGGTAAGCTATGCTTCCAGGTCTTATGAGGAAGGAAAAAAGATCAACTGGAAGGATGGTGTGTCTGCCTTGCGGTGTATCCTCAAATACGGTCTTTTCCGTCGCTGATGGGTCACCTTCCGCCAAGGGGTCAGATCAGGTACCGGCAGGGAAGAAAAAGCGTCTTCCGTCCAGGGAAATCGATGCCGCCGCAGGAACAGAATGCTGGATTCTTTTCGGGGACAATTTTTTTCCAGGCAATGGAGGTCTGGCTGCAAAGCTGTTTCTCCATAGGACAAGAAAAAAATGCATCAGGAAAAGAACGTTTTTCCAGGCTCTTTTTTGCCGTATGCTTTTGAGAGAGTATAAAAGAGTATATATAAAGAAAGGATCCGGAAACAGGCAGTTCACAGTTTTTCCGGATCCATTTACAGCCTATACCGAATATACGGGAATACAGCTTCCGGCATCTTCCCGGGAAATTACAAGGATCAAAGAAAAGGTATTGAAAAGATGTTTTTTACACAGAAATCCGGCTCCTTCATTCTTGTTCTGATCATTTTTGCGATCATTGCAATTGGCCTTATTTCGCTTTTTATCGTCTTTTTCCCGTTTATCCTGCTTGTGTTATTCATTCTGTTTCTTCTGGGAATGCGGAGGACCTCCATCTTCCATTATACATACCGCAGTACACAGCCACCTGGCAGGACAACCGGACAAACCAATCATTCCAGCCAGTCTCCATTCCCTGGAAATGCGGAAAATCGCAATGACAGCATTGATGTGGATTTTGATGTCTGCGATGCAGAATACAAAGTCATAGGAAGCCAGAGCTGTACTGACGAACAGGATCCCAAAGGTAAAAAGAATGCTGAACCATTCTCTTCTCCGGAAAACGATTCACACCGTTAAGGACAGGCGAAAATCTCCGATCCGGCGTGTCTGCCGGCTTCTCCTGCTGCTTTTCTGTCTCTGTGCCGCAGGATGGCTTCTTTATCGTTAGGCCCTCTTCCTCATTCCTTTTCCCTTTCCCGTACCGGAAGGACTCGAAAAAACATTTTCGACACATTCTCCGGAACTCAGAAAGGAGCTGAAACATATCTATGAAGAACATGGTTTTCCGCCGAATTTTCTCCAGTGTACAGAATCGTCCCGGACAGCCGTTCAGGAATTCAGGGACGATCTTCAGACACTTCTGAAATAGAATCTTTCCACAGCCAGAAGTCTCCAGCTTGGGGATCCGTCTCAGCTTCCTGAGGACGAACGGGACTTCTATCAGACACGCCATCCTGAAATTGTATGGGCTCTTTCCGGCAGAATTCAAAATATGCTAACACAGGACAGCGTTTTTCCTTTGAAGCAAACCTGTCCCGACTTTCCGCTTCTCGATATTACGGGAGCTTTCGGCAAAGCTCAGCTGATCCTCTGCCTGGAACAGAATGCCTGGACTGATGCTTTAGATGCTCTGAAACTGCTCTTTTTAAACGCAGAACTTGGACTTCACTCGGATTACCTGCTTGTCACACCGCTCCAGACCTGCCGGGATGCTCTTGCACTTTGCGCCTCCGGTCCCGCAAAGCCTGGAGCGTTCTGGGAAAAAATCAGAGATTTCCTGCAAAATTTCAAACGCTATCCCTTCCCTCAGGAACACTTTATCATGCAGCGTCGTTTGAAAACGCTTTACGATTATGAACGGCTCAGACTTAACGGGCTTTCCCTGTATCTGGGAGAAAGACTGCCTGTTCTTCGAATCAAAGATTCCATCCGGGAATTTCAGCCGGGTGAATTCTTTCCCGGCGCATATGCGTGGTGCCGTGATCTTTTTTACGATAAGGATACGGATGAATTCCTTGCACTCCAAATGTACAGACTTCTGATGACTCCGGATTTCATTCCGTCTTCTCAGTATCCTCCCGGCATTATGATTCAGATTCCCCGGAAATATCGCCTTGCCCGTGCAGTTCATCAGGATCTGAGAGATACCATTGACTATATCACAAGTCTCTATGCCTCTCTTGATGACTTCCAGAAAGCTTTGGAGCTTCTGCTGAATTCCACAGTCCAACCTCTTGACGGGGAAAGTTTCTCTCAATCAGAAACAAATCCCTATACCGGCGAAAATATCCAGTTTACAAAAAATTCGGACCGTGTCCGCTTTCCAGGAGGGGAATTGAAAATGATTCCATCCAGTTATGAATAAAATTCCATTCATCCCGCCTCTTTACAGAGGATATCAAAGAAAGATTTTTAAAGATTTTTTATGACTCTCCCCTGTTTTCTTCAACAACTTCCGCATGAGTTTTCTCTTTTTGACGAAAAAGAGAAAAATATTTATTTCAAATAGGTTTTGAAAATTATCGGTTTTACCTTTTCTTCTGACGGATTTTTGACGGATCCTTCTGACGAAATTATTTTCTCCTTGCAGCATCCGGAGAATCTCCGTCTGGGGGATCAGGCCCTTGTCTGCTGGATGGAGACTGCACAAAAACTGCATGAGTCGTCTTCCATCTGGAATTCCATCACACCGGATCCAGTCTCTCTGAGCGAACTTTTCTGCAGAGAAAGTCTACTTCTGCAGAAAAAACTTGAAGGCCTCAATGCAGTCTTTCAAGATTCGTTTCTACACTATACAACTACCTATCCGGATCATTGGACTGCTGCAGGAAAAGACTTTCTTGGTTTTCTGGACCTTCCCCATAACGGGGCTCTTCTCGAACTTGCCAATTTAGCAAGCATCCACTGGAGTCATCCAGGCCCCCTTGCAAAAGAAGAAATGGAACAGCTTTGCGATCAGTGGAATCTTCAGCCATATTTGGAATTTCTCAGTGCCATGCGTCCGCGTATGGAAAAAGATGAATGCCTGCTTGCTTTTCTGCTGACAGCTGCAGCTGCAGAAATTTTTACAGATTTTCCTTCCTTTCAAAGCCTTTCAAAGGCCTTTCTGGAGCGTCTGACAAATCTTTCTGCAAAAAAATCATCTCCTTCTATTTTTCCCCCGCGGGAAAAGGGCCGCACCTTTACTCTTGAAATTCATTCTCCTTATGCACCGGCATGGAATGGCAGGAAAGAACCGGGAAGGTCCATTTTCTCAAAGGAATCCTTTTTCTGATCCCTGAAGAATTTTTATATCACAACGTTGACTAGAAATCTGCATCTCCAGCGTTCAACAATCGAATAAAAATATCTATTGGAAAGACATAATACAGAGAGGGGGGGTTGGAAGGATGAAGCCACAGCAGCAGCTTCATCTCTCAAAGGTTGCTTCGTTCCTTCAAACGACCGACGCAGCCTTAAAACAGCGGGATCCCACCCGCTTCTTCAACTTTGTAAAAAAAGAGACAGAACAAAGGCCAGTACTTCCCAAAGAAAAAAATACCGGCCTTCCCTTCTGGTTCATATACCTTAAAATTTTGACAATTTTTTTCTTTTCCTGCCCGAATAAGATACTTCTTCCAGCTCCCGCTTTATTCTTAGAATTCTTAGACGTCTGCAAGGAGCAAAAGTGGAAGGAGAAGGCACTTATAACTGTTTTCCACGATTGTCCGTATAAATCCGATCGACACGATTTCCAATGGAGCAGATAATATCATACGGATGAGTTCCTTTCAGCTGAGACCAGTTTTCCACAGTAATCTCATTTAATCCGTTTCCGCCTAAGCAGATCACCTCATCACCCGGGCAAACCTCCCCTTCTCGGAAGGATTCCAGTGAAACCGTTGTATAGTCCATGGAAAGACGCCCAAGAATCGGACAGAGCCTGTCCTTGATAATCACATAGCCCCGGTTGGATAAATTCAACGGAAGACCATCCGCATACCCGGCGGCAATGGTTCCGACCAGCGTATCCTTGACCAGACGACAGGTGCATCCATAACCAATGGTATATCCGGCGGGAAGTTTTCGTACCGAAACGACCCTTGTTTTCAGCGTCAGAACCGACTTGAGATCCAGCAGACGCTGTCCTTCATTGTCAAAAGAACCATGCAGATTAATGCCGCTCCTCACATAGTTGAAAGGAAAATGTCTGGCAGATGGACAGTTGTTAATAGCATCGCTGTTTGCCATATGAATTTTCTCAAAGCGTATTCCCATTTTCCAGCAACCATCCAGCACTGCCAGGAATTTCTGGACCTGCTTTGCACTGAAACTGTCCTCTCCCCGGTAGGCAACAGGAAAGTGCGAATAAATACCACAGCAATTCAAATTGGGCAGTTTCAGGACTTCCGGAATAACCCGCAGCGCTTCTGAAGAAAGAATCCCCAGACGCCCCATGCCTGTATCCAGCTTGAAATGGCATTCCTGCATTTTATTCTGCCGGACAGCCTCCCGGCTGATCTTGCGAGCTTCCTCCAAATCTGTGATTCCCAGAATCACTCCATTCGCCACAGCCTCCGGAATTTCAAAATCCATCACGCCCCCCAAGATCTGTACAGGCTTTCCGAATTTTACCAGTTCCAGCGCCTCTCTCAGTTCTGCCACACAAAACCCAGCCACGCCTGCCTGATTCAGACGCTCTGCAATTTTCTGCACCCCCAGACCGTACGCATTGGCCTTCAGAACAGCCAGCACTTTCAACGGAGCCACAGACTCCTGTATTTTCCGATAGTTTTCCTCCAAGGTGTCCAGATTAATTTCCAGCCATACCCGGCGATGAATTTGATCCTGATTCATTTCCAAGTCTTTCATTTATTGAATTCTGATTAAACCTCTTATGACTCTGCAGAATACAAGACTCCTTCCAAAAAAGAAAGGCTTTTCCAAGACACCCAGCCTCATGGACTGGTCTGTTTTCTTTTTCAGGCGGTCATCCTGCCACAACCTTGTCTTGAACTTCAATATTTCAAATTCAGATGCGGCCTCTTCCTCTGTTTTTGAAAAGGAATCATTTTAAAAAGAAAGAATGCCTGAAATTACTCAGGCATTCTCTACACTTCCATTATTTCAGCTTTCCCCCTCCCCCCTGAATTTCATCCTATCCGGATATTTCTCCTGTCTCACCGTCCCTCCTCCTGTTCTGCTGACACAAATTTCGGCACTTTCCCGGCCAGCCGAATCCATGTCATGATCAACGACGTACCTGGGGACGGCGACTCAATTCCAGCACAGAAGCCTCCGGGAACTGAGGAGCATTGAGAACTCTCAGATTATCCGCATTGAAAGACGAGGATTCTCCGGAAGGAGCTGACGGTTCTTCCATATCTGCGGGGGAAGATATTTCCTCCTCCACAGGAAGTCTTTCGCTCTCATCTGCCCCCTGAACACTGCTTCTGTCCGACGGAAACAAAGCCATGATAATACCCCAGAGTACAAGAACCACAAAAACCGCCAGCACTCCAATGCCAATATAAATAAATCTCCGGATGCGCTTTTCCTCCTCCTCATTCACAAGCGCTTCGCTCTCTATATCTTCAATGATTTTGGTCGGTACATCGGCATGGGTCTCTGCAAATGCCTGGAGCTGCTTCATTGCCAGCTCAGTACTTGGCTCATCCATGCAGTAAAGACGGCACAGTGCACGCACATAGGCTGAAATAAAAACAGGCGGCAGTTTTTCCTCTGCTGAATCATCTTCCAACGCACTCAGATACTGAAGTGTAATGCGGGTTTGTGCGGAAACTTTCTCCAGTGTCATGCCAGCCTGCTTTCTAGCCTCCGTCAAAATAGCCCCCAGAGTTATTTCCGGGTTATCAAAAAACTCTGGCCCCAGCGTCACTTTATTCTGCGATGCCTGATGTATCGTCCGGGCTCTCTCTTCAGAAGGCTTTTCAGCAGACCATCTGTCTCCGCGCGACGGCAAGGGATTCTTCTCCGAAAAGACCAACGGATGATTATTCTGCCCTTTGCCTGCCACTTGTTCCACAATAACTTCTCCGGGGAACTGAGGCTGAGGCAATTTGGAGACATCCACTCTGGAATGGCTTCGGAAAAGCGAGTTACGCTCCTCCAGGGATGCAGTTTCCTCTCCCTCCCTGGAATCGGTCACGGTCTTTTTCGGAATTGCCGGTGAAGAAAAAGATTGTTTCTAAGTTTCCTTATCCTCAAAAAAATCTTTTTCCCTGAAAGAAAATGAAGCCGCCGGGCGTGCTGCCGATTCCGGTACGGAAGAAGATGATGATCCCGCAAATTCTGCAGCTGCAGCCGCTGCGGCATTCCTGGGCAGATAGTGGAAATCTGAATCACTTACATTGGTATAATCAGGAGGCGGGGGCGGAACGGATGTTGACTGTTTCCATGCAGAAAAAGATGAATTTTCTGAAGCATCCTGAGCCATAAAAAGATCTGCATCTCTTCCATCCAGGGACGAAAGAGGGGGCATTGAACGGGCAGAACTTATATCTGAAGAATCAGAAGCTACTGAATCTGAGGCTTTTTTCTCTGAAATCTCCGTTTCAGATGAATACCGCCCGGCAGCAGCGAACAGTTCATTGTTCAAATCGTCCGCAGAAGCAGCGCGATTATTCCCGTCCTTCGTCTCCATTCATTTTCTCCGTGAGATGTTTTATCCTGTTTCTAAAGAAGACCATATGCTTCCCTTATACAATAGCGCATTTCCTGAATTAGTCAACCTGATTTTCTTCCAGACCTTCGGTAATCAGGATTTCCCGTTTCTGTCCTCCGGGCAGCGGAGCACTGACGATTCCACGGTCTTCCAGTTCATCCATCAGTTCGGCCGCCCGGTTGTAGCCAATTCCAAGACGGCGCTGCAGATATGAAATACTGGCCTTCTGCTCATGAATAATAATTTCCAGAGCCTGACACAGCAAGTCCGAATCCCCCGGCTGAAGATACTTTGCCACTGCAGAATTGGCCCATTCCGGAGACACCCCTCCATGACCGTCCTCAGAGGAATCTCCTTCGCCATTATGAACTTCCACATCTTCTGCCACAACTTTTGTATCAAAATGCTGTTCCATCTGAGCCGAAACGAAATCTACAACCCGCTGGATTTCAGGATCCGATACCATGGAACCCTGAATGCGTTCAAGGCCCTCGGCTCCGGGTGGTTTGAAGAGCATATCCCCCTGTCCCAGAAGTTTCTCCGCACCTCCTGCGTCAAGGATCACCCGGCTGTCCATGTTGGACCCGACTTTAAAGGCTATTTTTGTGGGAAGGTTGGCTTTAATCAGACCGGTAATAACATCTTTTCTCGGTGTTTGAGTGGCAATCACCAGATGGATTCCGGCGGCACGCCCTTTCTGGGCAATCCGACAGATGGAAGTCTCCACATCCTTTTTAGCCTCTGTCATCATAATATCCGCCAGCTCATCCACAATAATAATCAACAGCGGAAGTTTAGGCGGAATAACTTCTCCATCATCATCCAGAACGGGCTGAGGATCCGGCGGTCTTGAATTAAATCCTGCCAGATTTTTAGCTTTCACCCTGGCCAGAACTTTATAACGGCGCTCCATCTCATTGACTCCCCACCGCAGGGCCAGCGGCACTTTTTTGGGATCATTGACCACCGGAGTGATCAAATGCGGAAGAGGCCGGTACATTTCAAGCTCTACGACTTTCGGATCCACCAGAATCAGGCGCAAGTCTTTGGGGGAAAACTTGAACAGCAAACTCATAATCAATGTATTCATACAGACGGATTTTCCAGATCCGGTAGATCCTGCAATCAACAGATGAGGTGCTTTTGCCAAATCTGTAACAATTACTTCTCCGGAAATATCGCGTCCCAGAATAATCGGAATGCTTTTACTGGAGTTTTTCCAAACCGGCGATTCCATCAGAGAACGTATATATACAATGCTGGAAACCTTGTTCGGCACCTCGATTCCCACAGCATCCTTTCCAGGGATCGGTGCCAGAATACGGATACTGGGAGCTGCAAGCTCCATGGCAATATTTCCAGCAATGCCGCTTACTTTTTCCACTTTTACACCACGTGCAAGCGAAATTTCAAAACGTGTCACACGCGGTCCCACCACAATTTGAGTCACACGACCGTCAATATTGAAACTTTCCAATGTCTGCTGAAGACGTTCTTTGGATGTTTCAATATGTTCATTGTCCTCATTGCGGATTTCATCATGTTTGTCCAGCAGATTGGTCTGGGGCAGCACAAAAGGTTCGTCAAAAGAACTGGATGACGGAGAACAGGACTGCCCTGCAGAAGCGGAACGCATTCGACTATCCGGACGGCCGGCTGAAACGCGTGCAGCATTTGCTGCCTGTTGCATTCCGTGCATCACAGGAACTGCTGCAGGCGGATCATCCTGATATGGATTATCAGGCGGCGGTGGAGGGGGTTGTCTTGACGCATGAAAATCTTCAGGATAAGCAGGAACAGGCGGAATTTCCTCCGGATCTGCCTCTGAGAAATCCGCCGTGGAAGGGTCTTCAGAACTTTCATCAAAAGGCGGCCGCACATTTATCTCTTCCGGCAAACGGGAGAGTTCTTCATCTGCCGGACCGCTTTCCGTCCTTTGAAGCAGCTTTTTGAACCCTGAAAAGATGGATTTTGTGCTTTGATTTTTCTGATTTCCGTCAAATTCAGCATTTTCTTCCGTCATTTCATCCGAAGGTGAAGGAGCCATGTCGCCCGATTCATTTGGATCCTTCTTCAATCCGGATACAATGACAGTTTCCCGAGAGGAGTATTCTTCAGAATCTGGAGAAGAAACCGTCTGATTTTTTGCACTGTCATCTCCATGCTAACGGGCATATTCTTCCTCATGCAGTTTTTCGAGTCTTTGTTCTTCCTCTTCCTCCTCGCGGCGTTTTTTTCTGGAGGCAGCATAAGAATCTACAATTCGATTCAATAAAGCAGCAAATACGCTATGCCAGTCCCGGTAATAAATCACGCCAAGACCAGGCAGGAGAAGTACTGCTGCAACAACCAGCGTCCCCACATCTCCGATATAGCGACGGATCAGCCCCGTCATTTCCAGATTCTCTCCGTCAGGAGGAGCCGCCAGGGCAGCCCCGATAACCCCTCCGGAAAGAGCCAGTGAAGAACGTTCCATGCGGCCGATTCCCAAGGCATCCGTTTCCGCGATATAGTTTTCCGGCCACATTGCCAGCAGCATTGTAAATCCCAGAACCACAGCAAACAATCCAGCCAGATATCCATGAACCTTTTTCCTCGGAATCGGGATAAACCAGCGAATCAGGCAGCAAGCAAAAACCGCAAGCACAGGATATACAGCCAGTCCGAAACAATAAAACAGAACACGGGAAATCTCCGCCCCAAGCGGTCCGATCCAGTTTTTCACCGGTCCCTGAGTCCCCCCTTCCAGAACCGATAAATCCCCGCGGTCAAAAGAAAAAATCGCCAGGATAAACAACAGCAGCACTGTGAATCCAACAAGATACCGGATTTTAAACCAGCGGCAAGGTTGTTCATTCTGACGAATGTCATCTACCTTCTCCAGTTTTTCATCCGTTTTGCTGTTCTTTTTTTTCTTCTCTTCCATGAATTCAATGCTCCATATTCTTGTTTACAGGCTGTCTCCTGAAATAATAGCATAATTCCTGCGATATAAAAGGGAGAATCGCATGTTTTCCAGATTTTTCCTTTCCATAAAACTCTGGTTCATTTTGATTTCCGCCACAGGGAAAAACTGGAAAAAAGAAGCTGCAACTTCTTTTTATTCAATTTGTTCTAAAACTAAAATATTTGATTATCATTAGACCGTCATATGAATCCGTCAGAAAAAATGACGGTCTCTAATGACGACTGATCATTTTGCCGAAGCAAGAAAGAAATCCCTGAAAACACCTTGCTACTTCAGGTCCTTTAGATTCCCGGACCATGCCTTTTCGGACAAAATACCATAAGAAAACAGAGTTTAGGATGCACTGCCAGATATCCCGCTTCCTGATGGCAGTCCAAATCGGCATTGAATTTTTTGCAGAATTCTCAGAGGGTCTTGCAGACTCCAGCCAGCACAGCAGCCCTATGGATCCATCTCCTTAAAACAAACCTTACAAGGATGCGCTCAGGACACCGTCAGATTTATTCTCCCGGAAATAACGATATACTTTGTTCCGCCCGGATTTCTTTATTTTTTCTATTCCCCCGGCAAATTATGAAAGCCGCTGTTTCCCAGACGCTCCATCCGGTAAGAACCATTTAAAACATGGGCGCACCAAGTATTTCTGTGTTTCAAAAACCACTCAACCGTTTTGCGTATGCCACTTTCAAAAGTCTCCTGCGGATGCCATCCCAGTTCTCTGCGGATTTTTCCGGCATCAATGCCATAGCGCAAATCATGCCCCGGACGGTCCTGGACAAAAACAATCTGTTCTGCATAGGACCTTCCGTCTTTCTTCGGACTCAGCTCATCCAGAATTTTGCAAATTGTTCGGACCACATCAATATTCCTGCGTTCACTGTTTCCGCCAATATTGTATGTTTCGCCTGGAATTCCGCATTTGACTGCCCGATAAAGAGCTCTTGCATGGTCTTCCACATAAAGCCAGTCGCGAATCTGCAGGCCCTGCCCGTAAACAGGCAGACTTTTTCCATCCAGCGCACGAAGGATTGTCAGTGGAATAAGTTTTTCCGGAAAATGATAAGGCCCGTAATTGTTGGAGCAGTTCGTAACAATTGCCGGCAGGCCGAAAGTCCTATTCCAGGCACGTACCAGATGATCAGCTCCCGCTTTAGACGCTGAATACGGCGATGACGGCGCATAAGGGGTTGTTTCATGGAAAAGCTCTGTTCCGTTTTTCAGCTCCCCATAAACTTCATCTGTAGAAATATGATGGAAAAGAAAATATTTCCTGCCGTCTTCCGAAAGTGATTCAAAATACTTCCTCGCAGCTTCAAGCAATGTGCAGGTTCCCACAATATTGGTCTGGATAAACACCTCCGGACTGTCAATGGAACGATCCACATGGGATTCGGCCGCCAGATGCATTATCTTCGTCGGCCTGAAACGCTCAAAAATGCTGTCCATGGCCTTCCGGTCACAAATATCCGCCTTCTCAAAATGGAAACGTGGAGAAGCCGATACTTCCTGAAGCGATTCCAGATTTCCCGCATAGGTCAGCTTGTCGATCACGCATACCTGATCCGGAGTCTCTGTAAGAATCAGCCGGACCACCGCAGAACCAATAAAGCCTGCACCGCCCGTTATCAGAATTCTGTCTGTTCTTTCATTCATTCTGCCTGTCTCCGGCTTTTCTATTTTCCCGGCATCCTCTTTCATTTTTCCCAAGGACATATCTCTTTGGTTGTCATTCTGCAGCAGAGCTTGTCGGGCAAAAAGAGTACCGGCAGAAATTCTGTGTTTATTTTCAGTCCGCCTTTACTCTGCCAGTAGAAATCTTTATCCAGTGCTTTATTTGCCAGAAAACCAGAGAAAGACATTTTTTATTTTCATGCAATCTGGTATTCCATATTCTCTAGTATATGCCCATGCTCTTTTTCTGAATACAGCTCTCTCTCTGAACAACTGCCGGCCCCTCCATTCCCCGTCCGGGACACGGATTTATCCGACTCCGGCATTTTCAGGCGTTGGATGGATTCGTTTCCACTTCCGGCAAATGACGATCTTTTGAAGAGGATGAATCTGGAGCATGAGGAGTGCTTTCAAAATCCATTTTCCTGCCACGGAACTGAATCTCATATAACTTAGCGTAACGGCCGCCCAGAGCAAGGAGTTCTTCATGAGTTCCGGATTCAACAATGCGTCCTTTATCCAGGACAATAATCTGATCTGCATTCTGAATGGTGCTCAGACGATGCGCAATGGCAAAAACAGTACGATTGGTCATAACCCGGTTTAACGCATCCTGCACCAGTTTTTCTGTTACGGTGTCCAGAGCGCTGGTTGCTTCGTCAAGAATCAGAATCGGCGGATTTTTCAAAATAGCGCGGGCTATGGCTATACGCTGTTTTTCTCCCCCGGAAAGTTTAAAGCCTTTTTCTCCAACTTCCTCCTGATAACCTTCCGGATGGCCGCCGGAAACAATAAAGTTATGGGCATTCGCCTCCTTGGCCGCCTGAATGACCTCATCCATCGTGGCATTCCGGTTCCCGTAGGCAATATTGTGCGCAATGGTATCGTTGAAAAGGACAGGATCCTGCGTAACAATGCCAATATGACTTCGAATAGAAGCTATGGAATAGTTCTGCACCGGCACTCCGTCAATGGTTACAGATCCGCCGGTAACATCGTAAAAACGGGCAATCAAATTGGCAATGGTCGTTTTCCCGGAGCCGGTTCCGCCAACAACTGCAACCATACTGCCCCGCTTGATTTTAAAACTCACGCCTTTAAGGATCAAATGGCTGGGATCATAGGCGAATTTCACATCATGGAATTCAATGGAATCTTTAAACTCTTTAAGCTCAACTGGATTTTCAATTTCCTTCAGTTCCGTATGTGTATCCACCAAATCAAAATAACGGTCGGCAGCCGCCATGCTCCGCTGAAGATGGTTCACCACCCGGGCAATATCTTTAATAGGACGATATGCAATAACAGCAGGCGCCAGTACAACCACCATCTGGCTGATCGTCACCCCTTGGCTATAGGAATATACCAGGAAGCACAGTGTAGCACTGACTGTCACCATTTCCATCATAGGCTGCATCAGCAGCTGAATGCGGAGGACCCTGGCCATATTTTTGAAATATTTGTTGTTTTTCTGGCGGAAAGTCTCGATTTCCACATCTTCCATGTGATTGGCTTTGACAACAAGAATACCGGTAAAAGTCTCATGCATACGGCTGAAAACATCAGCAATATTGGCAAAGGTCTTCCTGTAAATCTTCCGGACTTTTTTAGAAATCACGATAATGGGAATGACACAAATCGGCATACCAATAAGAATCAGCAGCATAATGCCCATATTGTGCTGCTGCCAGGCGAAATAAATCACGGCAGAAATACAGGCTAAAATTTCAATTGGACAGCGTGTTGCATCGGAAATCGCATCGGATACCGAAGCCTCTATTGCCGCAGTATCGTTCGTACACCGGCTGATCAGATGCCCGATATCCTGTTTCCCGTAAAAACACATGGACTGATGAATCAGACTCGTATAAATCTCTTCCCGCATATCCGCAATCACCCGGGTTCCAACCCAGCGTGTAAAATAGTGATTTACGTATGTTGCCAGATTTTTCAGCATCCATGCCAGGACAAAAAAGAGAACATACATGCTGAAAAACTGCCAGCTCATGCGTCCCATATCATCAACTACAGGGAAATTGAATTCAAACGGCCAGTGCACATCTACAGAACGTTTATTGACAGTAATAGGAAGATGAAAACGTTCTGCATTTTTCCGGAGGCTGTCCATGGAAGAAGTCAGTTGCGGATCATTGTCCACCGGATGAATCATTTCCTCGACTGCACGCAGCTTCTGTTCTTCAGTCCAATCCGGATTTTCCTGAATTTCACGAATAATATGTGATGCTGTTGCCGTAATCTCAGATCGTGTTCCCGGGTCTGTTTCCACAATCATCATCATTTTCGGCAGGACAATCAGACTGCTGAAGAGAGAACCACCTACCACGAAACCAGCCAGAATTCCAAGGGTAAGCCGGAACCAGTAAGGCTTCGTGTATTTTAAAAGTCTGAAATAGCTGGCGGATTTAAATTCTTTATAATTGGAATTGCGGGTCTTGTTACTCATCGGACCTCGGAGATCATAAATGCGTTAATGAGGAAATAAAAAATAAACGGCCTCAGTTTAAGATAACGCAATCTTCAGGGAAGTCAAGGCATTTACACAAGAAATCCGTAGAAGCTTTATTCTTCCATGTTGCGGAGTCGCTCATATTCTTTGCTGGCAAAACGGTCAGTCATCCCTGCCACATAGTCGGCTGCAGCGCGGCAAATGCCACTGGTGGCAATGCGTTTTTCTGCGGAACAGCCCATCAGTTCAGGGTGTTCCATAATTTTTCGGTAAAGGTAACTCAGCCGGACATGCGACATTTCATTCAAGCCCTTGAGAGCCTCTCCGAAATAAAGATTCTTATACAGGAATGCCTTAAGCTCCTGGGTTTTTCTTGTGTATTCTTCAGAAAATGTAATCAGGGGCCTGTCCAAATAGAGCACATCTTCAGGACTGGACGGATTGTAAGCCTGCAGCATTTCAGCCGATGTCCGAATCGCATTCCCCACCATATTGTCAATGAGACAGCGAATTGCATAAGCCTCCAGCCGCGGTCCGGAAACAGACGGATCCTTTTTCCGTGCAGTCTCCAGCGCCTCCCTCCAAATCTCCAGTTCTTCCATTTGTTTTGAGTTCAACAGACCACAGTCCAGTCCGTCATCAGCATCATGCCCGTAATAAGTCAGGTCATCCGCCAGATCAGCCGCCTGAGCTTCCAGAGAGCACTGTGGCGGAAGCTTTACGCCATCCAGTTCCGGACCGTCCTCCCGGTGCTTCATCAGGCCGCACCGGACCTCCCAGGTCAGATTGATTCCGTCGTAATCCGGATACTTGATCTCCAGAAAATCCACAATTCGCAACGCTTGGAGATTATGATCAAAGCCGCCCTGATCCGCCATAAGCTCGTGAAGAGCCCGCTCTCCGGCATGACCGTAAGGGGTATGTCCAAGATCATGCGCCAGAGCTATCGCCTCTGCAAGATCTTCATTCAGCCTTAAGGCTCTGGCTATTGTCCGGGTAATGGCCGCCACTTCAATCGTGTGGGTAAGACGGTTCCTCAAATGATCCCCGGTTCCGCTCAGAAATACTTGAGTCTTATATTCCAGTCGACGGAAGGCTTTACTGTGAAGAATGCGGTCCCGGTCTCGCTGAAAGGCTGTTCTGAAAGGATGCTCCTTTTCAGGGAAACGGCGTTTTCCTCCACATTCCGCATGCACCGCAAATGGAGCAAGATAGTCATTTTCAAGGCGATATAGATCCTTTATACTGCGGAACATCAACTTGCCATTCCTTTCATTCTCCAGGACGTTGAGTATACTTTAAAAAGAAAACGGCATATATTATATCTTCATTCTTTCTGTTTTCAAGCTGCTGGCTTTTTAAAGATACTCCTTTATAAGGCTTGAGTACGGATTGAAAAAAAGGTTTTTTACAGAATCTACATTGTATTTCCTGTCATTTGCATTATCTTTTAAGGAAAAGCATCTTTCAGATTCCATACTAACTAAAAGATTCCCGCACTCTGCAAAAGCAACAGGAGCTTTATACATGTTCAAGATCCTTGTTCCCAGAAACGAAGGCATCTATAAAATTGCCGCTGATGAATTCGCATCGTTTTGGAAAAAAATAACGGGCAGACGGCTTTCCATCACGGAAAAGGACGATCTCAAAAGTGATCTCATTGTCATGGGATCGGATGCAGTCAATGCCTTTACACACAGTAAAATCATTGAAAAGGTCATTCCGCAGTTCCAGATACGGAGC